>NZ_JBIVXL010000008.1:0-265203 GCF_044769225.1 Paenarthrobacter sp. NPDC090522 | reverse complement strand
ACCCACCCTCAACCTCGAAACCCCAGCCAACCGGCTTAACCAGCTGCTACAAGCGGCCTAACCCCCCAGCGTTGCTCCCACCCCTTGACTCCGCCGGCTCAAAACGCGCTTAACTGCGACCTAGTTGGGCAGGCGGGGCGAGGCTAGCCGGTCAGGAGGAGTGCGGCATCTGGGGCCGGCTGGTCCGGTGGACCGCGGTGACCGCCGCGCCCTGGCCAGCCCGGCCGTGGGACTGGTCATGGTCCTTCGGGTGCCGCCGCTTGCCGTTACCATCCGGCCATTGATTGCCCTGCTCGGTGCCGAGAGTCGCTGCTACGGCAGCCGGCTCAGGCATCGGAGCCATATCCATGGACTCCACCAAGTGGCTGGCAACCTCGGGGTTGATGCCTCCGGAGTTGTGGTTCGCAGTCATGGTTCTTCCTTTCCTCAGTGAAACGAAGGGATTTCAAGTTTAGGCCTACCAGCGGACCTTTTTCATGGTCTTTGCCTGCTTTCCGCTGGCGTGCGTTGGCTTGTGGCCCTTGCCCGTGCTTTGCCAGCCACCGGGGGTTCCTCCCCCGGACTTGCTCTCAAGCATGGCCCGCTGGGCGTCGGTCAGTTTGGATTTGATTCCGCCTTGGGCGGCTTGGTTGTTATCTGGCGTGTTGGCAGTCATAAGTGGACTCCTCAAAGGTGGTGAAGTCCTGGAGAGGCGCGGGAACCACGGCGTCACGGTGTGGTCATGAAGCAAAGAAGGCGACAACGGGAACGGCATGGAGGCAGGGCCTCAACAGGCGTGGATTTTTGTCAGGTGAAACTCGGCTGCGCACCAATCGGCGCAGACGGTTTACTCAAAAATCAATGTTCCCATGCGTCACACCTTAGCCAAGATGGGCCGCGTTTGGGAACCCCGTGCGGCGGAACCCCTTGCTAGCATGGGCGCAATGTCTCCTGGGTCCCCGATTGTCGACGCACTCCGGGCTGCCGGCTGCGTCTTCGCAGAGGACGAGGCAGCACTGCTCATGGAGGCCGCCCGGGACCCCGAACACCTGCAGCACCTGGTGGAGCAACGCATCGCGGGCATGCCGTTGGAACACCTCCTGGGCTGGGTGGATTTTTGTGGCACCCGGATGGTCGTGGAGCCTGGCGTTTTCGTGCCACGGCGGCGCACGGAGTTCCTGGTTCGGCAGGCGGCGTCGCTGGGGAAGCCGGGTGCCGTCGTCGTCGATCTTTGCTGTGGTTCCGGCGCGATCGGCGCCGCGGTCCACGACGCCCTGGGAACCAGGGAACTGTATGCGGCCGATATCGATCCTGCTGCTGTGGCGTGCGCGCGCCGCAACATCGAGCCGCGGGGCGGGCGGGTCTACGAAGGCGACCTCTTCGCCCCGCTCCCCCGCCATTTGATGGCCAGCGTTGATGTACTTCTGGTGAATGCCCCTTATGTGCCCACCGATTCGATCCGCATGATGCCTCCGGAGGCGCGCCTTCACGAGCCACTGACAGCGCTCGACGGCGGCTCTGACGGTTTGGCGGTCCAGCGCCGGGTCGTGGACGGTGCGGCTGAGTGGTTGGCGCCGGGTGGGTTCGTGCTGATTGAGTCGTCTGCGTCGCAGGCGCCGGAAACAGCACGGCTGTTCACCGGTGCAGGGCTCGTGGCCCGCATTGCCTCGGACGCCGGGGTGGATGCCACGGTAGTGCTGGGCCGCGCGCGGGAGTCGGTCCCACATCCGTAAGCTTTTCCGCTGAAATCGCCCCCATTGCGTGGGCTGAGCTAAACAATTTGGTAACAGTGCTCCCGTGAGGGCCAAAAACCGCGCGTTTACAGGGCAAGAACGGGCAAAAACAAGTAAGGAATCTGGGCAATTTTGACCCAGATATGGCCAATAAATCGGATCTCAACTCGGGTTTCGGGGCAAAAACGCGTAAAATTGAAACCCTGCCCAGAGCGGGGCAGCAGAAGTCGCAAGCAAATGACCTCCCTAGGAGAAGCCCAAATGCCCACAGACCCAAGCAAGATCGTCTCTCCGGACGGCGCAAGGAACGCCCCCGGAAAACCGGCCGCAGCCACCACCCCGGCTGCCGCCGACACTGCTAAGAACCCGAAGAAAATGAAGCTCCGCACCAAGCGCCGGTTGAAGGAATCCGACGTGAACGTGGTGGACCAGCCCATGCTCAAGAAAGCACTCGGCGGAACCATCGTGGGTAACACCATGGAATGGTACGACGTCGGCGTGTTCGGCTACCTCATCACCACCATGGGTCCTGTCTTCCTCCCGGAAGCCGACAAGTCGGTCCAGACACTCTTCCTCCTCGGCACCTTCGCCGCAACCTTCATCGCCCGCCCCCTCGGCGGCGTGGTCTTCGGTTGGCTTGGCGACAAGGTGGGCCGCCAGAAGGTCCTCGCAGCAACACTGATGCTGATGGCGGCAAGTACGTTCGCCGTCGGACTCTTGCCCGGCTACGCGCAGATCGGCATCTGGGCCGCCGCGCTCCTGGTCATCCTGAAGCTCGTCCAGGGCTTCTCCACCGGTGGCGAGTACGCCGGTGCCACAACCTTCGTCAGCGAATACGCACCGGACAAGCGCCGCGGCTTCTTCGCCAGCTTCCTTGATATGGGCAGCTACATCGGTTTCGCCCTCGGTGCCGCCCTGGTTTCCGTTCTGCAGCTCACCCTGGGCCAGGCAGCAATGGAGGAATGGGGCTGGAGGCTTCCGTTCCTGATCGCCGGTCCGCTCGGCCTGATCGCCGTGTACTTCCGGAGCAAGATCGAGGAATCCCCGCAGTTCCAGGCCACCCTGGATGCCCAGGAGGCCATCGCCAAGGACGCCGCGTCCAAGGATGCGGACGTTGCCAAGGGCCCTGTCGGCATCATCAAGGCCTACTGGCGCCAGATTGTGCTGGCCATGATCCTCGCGGCCGCCGCCAACACTGTTGGTTACGCTTTGACCTCCTACATGCCCACGTACCTCACGGACTCCAAGGGTTACGATCCCGTCCACGGCACCTTGCTGACCATTCCGGTCCTGGTGGTCATGGCCATTTGCATCCCGCTGACCGGCAAGCTGTCCGACCGCATCGGCCGCCGTCCAGTGCTGTGGATCGGCGCAGGCAGCACCGTGCTGTTCGCGATCCCGGCCTTCATGCTCATCGGTATTGGTGAAGTGTGGTCCACGCTGCTCGGCCTTGCACTGGTTGCCTTCCCCGTGACGTTCTACGTTGCCAACCTGGCCTCGGCACTTCCGGCACTGTTCCCCACCTCCAGCCGTTACGGCGGAATGGGTATCGCCTACAACTTCTCCGTGGCAATCTTCGGTGGAACCACGCCGTTCATCGTGCAGGGGCTCATCGAGGGCACGGGCAACGACATGATGCCGGCCTACTACCTGATGGCCACGTCCATTGTTGGCGGCATCGCGATCTTCTTCCTTCGTGAATCGGCACAGCGTCCGCTGCCGGGCTCCATGCCCAGCGTTGACACCCCGGCCGAGGCCCGCGAACTCGTTGAAACCCAGGACACCAACCCGCTGATCAACCTGGACGAGATGCCATTCGATGGCCAGCCGGTCAGCGACGTGGCCTTCGGTAACGACAAAAAGGATCTCGCCGGAGTCTAGGAACCGCTTGCCTGCAACTTCTGCGCAGCTTTTTGGATCCGCTCGCCGTAGCCACCGTTCAAGGCGCTCTCCTTGATCTTGGTGGCTACGGCCGTTTGATCATCCTTTGCGGCGTCCCGCAGGGTCTTCAAATCCGCCTGCAACGCTTCCGGCAGCCTGTCGGCCCAGTGAGGCCTCTTGTCCAGGATGAAGCCGGCCAACTTCGCGGCCCGTTCGCCGTAGCCGGTCTTGCTGCTGTCGCCCTTGATGAAGAAGCGCAGCACAGCGTGGGCTGCGGGGTGGGCAAAGAACCTGGCTCCCAGTCCTTCCCGCGACGGGGACGGGGACGGAGCAGCTGAAGCCGTTGACGACGTCGAAGGTGTGGGGGTGGGCGTCGCCGCATTCGCGGCCACGGTTCCACCGCCCAGAAGCAGTCCCGCCGCGAGGACGCTGACGACGGCGGTGCGTCCCACCGTCGAACGCTTGCCGTTTACCGAGGTGCTTTGCATTGCCTTGTCCTTTCACTGGCCGGCAGACTGCCCGCCGGCTCCTGTACTGACTCTGGACCGGCAAGGTGAAGTGTGTGTTCGGCCAATGTTCGGGGAAGGTAAAGCCGCTGCGGAAAGCCCTCCGCGGCCGGCGTTCTTGCTGTTCAATGGACGCATGGAGGACAGTCGCGGGCTGGTGCTGATTGCAGAGGATGAACGGGCAATCGCCGATATCCAGCGCCTCTACCTGAGCCGCGCCGGCTTCGGCGTGCACGTGGAAAGCGATGGCTTGGTGGCCCTCAGCCAGATCCGGCGGCTGCGTCCCGTGGCAGTAATCCTCGACGTCGGCCTGCCCGGCATGGACGGGATCGAGCTCTGCCGCAGCCTGCGGCAGGCCGATGACTGGACCCCCGTGCTGTTCGTGACCGCGCGTGATGAGGAAGTGGACCGCGTCCTGGGCCTGGAACTCGGGGCGGACGACTACCTGACCAAGCCCTTCTCGCCATCGGAACTCGTGGCGCGCGTCAAGGCCGTCCTCCGCAGGACTTCAGGCGTGCCCGGTTCCAAGCGGCTGGTCCTCGGCCCGCTGGAAGTGGATCCCCTGCACAGGACCGCACGGGCGAACGGAGCCGATGTGGTGCTCACTGCCACCGAATTCGATCTCCTTGCGTTCCTCATGCAACAGCCCGGACGGGTGTTTTCGCGCGAACAATTGCTCTCCGCAGTCTGGGGCCAGGCCAACTACGCTGCCGGACGGACCGTTGATGTCCACATTGCCCAGCTGCGCGCTAAGTTGGGCGCATACTCCCCTATAGTCACCAGCCGCGGGGTGGGCTACTCCGCGGCACAGCCTGCTGTTCCCCCGGCATGAGGCACTGGTTGGGCTCGCTGGCGGGCCGCATCACCCTGGTCATCGCAGGAGTAGCCACGGTGGCGGTGGTTCTTGCAGGGCTGCTGGCCGCCCAGTTGGTGAATTCGACGGCGGTGGACGAGGCCCGGAAGTACCTCGCCGCAGAAGCCGAAAGCTTGAGCAAGGAACCCCTGGCCGGAAACCTGCAGGAATTGCGGGCAGACCTGGTGGGGCACGGTGCCCGCCTTGCCCTGATCCGGGCAGACGGCCGGGTGACCGGTGCCGGGGCCCGATTCCTCGATGACGCCACCGTAGCCGATGTGCAGGCCGGTAAATCCGTCTCCAAGACCGTGGACGGTCCGCAAAATCCGGTGGTTCTTGAGGCGCGCCCGCTTGGAGCGGGCGGAGGAGTGGTGCTGGTGCAGCCCGTCTCCGAAATCCGCGAAGCCGCGGCACCCCTCTTGCGGCGCATGCTGATCGCACTTGCGGTGTGCCTGGTGTTCTCGATCGTTGCCGGGGGGCTGGTGTCCCAGTGGCTCAGCAGGCCATTGGTGAGAACCGCCGACTCGGCCCGGCGCCTGGCCGCCGGGGAACGTTCAGTGGCCGTGGCGGCGGGCGGTCCTGCCGAAGTCGCGGCCGTGCAAGGTGCATTGGGGGCCCTGGACACCGCGCTCCGGGTCAGCGAGGGCCGGCAGCGCGAGTTCCTGCTGTCCGTATCCCATGAGATGCGGACACCCCTGACGGCCGTCCGCGGATACGCCGAGGCACTCGCGGACGGCGTGGTGAGCGGACCCGACGTTGCCGGGGTTGGCCGGACGTTGGTGACGGAGACGGACAGGCTGGACCGGTTTGTCCGCGATCTCCTGGAGCTGGCGCGCCTGGAAGCCGATGATTTCCGCATGGACCTCCAACTCCTGGACGCTACTCCGCTCCTGCTCGAAAGCTGGGCTGCCTGGCAGGCGGTTTGTGCCCAGCGCGGCATTATTGGACGGTTGGACCTGCCGCAGGCGGTGCCCATCGGCCCGTTGCCTGTCCGGACCGATGGGCAACGGCTGCGGCAGGTGGTGGACGGGCTGCTGGAGAATGCGTTGCGTGCTACCCCGGCCGGGGCACCCGTAGTCCTCGCCGCCCGTTCCGAAGGCGGCGGGCTGGTGGTGGAAGTGCGCGACGGCGGCCCTGGCCTCTCGCCGGACGATGCAGTGGTGGCGTTCCAACGCGGGGCGCTGCACGCGCGGTACCAGGGCGAACGGCAGGTGGGCAGCGGGCTGGGTCTGTCCATCGCTGCTCGATTGGTGGAGCGGCTTGGCGGCACCATCAGCGTTGACCAGGCTCCGGAAGGTGGCGCCAGGTTCGTGGTGCGGCTTCCCGCCGGGTGACGGCGGCCGAGGCTACCGCCCCTGGCGGCCCAAAAGCTCCCCGATGATCCGGACGCCTTCCGGGAAGGCTCCGGGATTCGGCCCCGCATAGTTCAGCCGCACGTACGGCCCCTCCGGTTCGGCCGGGAACCACTCCGCACCGGCTGCGATCAGCACGCCGGCTGCCTCGCAATCGCGGGTGAGGCGATCGACGTCGGTCGCGTCCGGCAACCTCAGCCACACGTTGAGGCCACCCTTGGGCAGGTGGGTGAGGTGTGCTTGCGGCACGTGTTCACGAAGGCTGGTGACCAGGAGATCACGGCGGGATTGCAGTTGGGAGCTGACCCCGCGAAGGTGCGTGTGCCACCCGGGCTGCGTGACGACGTCGAGCGCCGCCGACTGCAGTAGCCCGCTGACGTACATCGACTCCGCAGCCTGGGCGGTAAGGATCCGCTCGCGGGCGGGTCCGCGGGCAATGACCGCCGCCACGCGGATGGACGGGGAGACGCTCTTGGTCAGGGACCGGATGTACAGCACGTGCCCGGAGTCATCCTTCGCGGCGACCGGGATGGATTCCGCGGCGATCCCGAAATCATGCGCCCAGTCGTCCTCCACAAGGAACGCCCCGTGGGCCTTCACCACGTCCAGGACTTCCTCGCCGCGCTGCACGGACCACTGGGCGCCGGTGGGGTTGGCGAAATTGGGCTGCGCGTAGAACATCCGCGCACCTGTTTCCTCGAACGCGCGGGCAAGCTGCTCGGGGTCCGGGCCCTCCGGCCCGCTGGGCACCGGGACCACCCGGACGCCCGCCTGCGACGCGGCCAGCAGCGCACCCCAATAGCTGGGCGACTCCACCAGCAGCGGCTGGCCGTGCCCCACCAGGCCGCGGAAAATCGAGCTGAGTCCGCTCTGGCTCCCGGGAAGGACGACGACGTCACTCGGCTGTGGCGGCGTGACGCCAACCGGCGTTGAGGTACTGAGTTCCCGGGCGAACCACGACTGCAGTTCCGGCAGTCCAGCCACCGGCGGCCGGGACAAGGACGCTTCCGCCCGTGCCGCACGCGTCAACGCTGCGCGGACGAGCCGTTCGGGCAGCAGGTCACGGGCCGGGTACCCGGAATGGAAGGCGATCACGTCATTGGATGCGCTGCGCATGGCCGCCGTGTTGGTGAGGCGGGGTGCCTGGAGGGCTCCGAGTGCGGCTGTCTGCCACGCATAGTCGGCCGGCCTCGCCGTCCGGAAGGCCCGCACGAAGGTTCCCACTCCGGGGCGGCTCTCGATCAGGCCCTGGGCGGTTAGGGTGCGAAGGGCCTTCTGGACGGTCACCGGGCTCGCCTGATAGTCAGCCACAAGCTTCCTGGTGGACGGTAGCTTGGACCCCGGGGCAGCGCTGGAAATCCATTCCTTCAGTCGCAGAACGATCCGGGAACTGCTATCGTTATTCATGAGTCAACATAGTAGCGCTACTCTTCTTTCATCGCCAGTGGTATCCACACGGACAACGGTGGGAATCTGGTGGGGCCTCCTGGGCGTGTTTGCCTTCTCCTTCACTGTGCCGTTCACGCGGGTAGCTGTAGAGGGAATGTCGCCCTTGTTCATCGGGGCGGGCCGAGCCGTAGTCGCGGCCATTCTTGCCGCGGCGGCGTTGGCGTTCACTCGGCAACGCCTTCCCCAGGGCATCCAGTGGTTCCGTTTGGCCATTGTTGCCGGCGGAATCGTGGCAGGATTCCCGCTGCTGACCACTTTCGCCTTGACCAGCACCTCGGCCAGCCACGGAGCAGTGGTCATCGCGCTACTCCCCGCGGCCACGGCAACAGTAGCGGTGTTACGGGGACGGGAACGTCCCCGCCCCTTGTTCTGGATCCTCACGGCTGTGGGCGTGGTGGCCGCGCTGCTCTTCGCCCTGGTCCAATCCGGAGGTTTCGGCTCCCTGCACTGGGCCGACCTGCTTCTGCTCGGGGCTGTCCTTGCAGCGGCCATCGGCTACGCGGAAGGTGGGCTCCTGGCGCGCGAACTTGGCTCGTGGCAGACCATCTCCTGGGCACTCGTGGTGGCCTCGCCCGTGATGATTGTCCTGACGCTGGCTTCCCTTGGCTCCGGCCTTCCGTCCGCGTCCCCGGCCAGTTGGGCGTCCTTCGCCTACCTGGGCGTGGTGAGCATGTTCCTTGGCTTCTTTGCCTGGTACCGCGGCTTGGCCATCGGGCCGATGGCACAGGTCAGCCAGATCCAACTGGTCCAACCCGTCATGACCATCACCTGGGCCGCACTGCTCCTTGGCGAGTCCCTGACCCTGACCACTGTTGTTGGCGGACTCTTGGTGATCCTCTGCGCAGGTGCCGCTGTGCGCGTCAGGCTCGCACCGCCGTCGGGCTCTTAGCCCCCTCCCAGCGAAAGGAAGAATCCATGTACACCCCCGCGCACTTTGCTGCTTCCCCCGAGGCAATTACCGCCCTCCTCCAGGACTCCGGCGCAGCGAACCTGGTGACCATGACTACGGACGGCTTGCTCGCCACGTTCCTGCCGTTTGTCCACGATCCGTCCGTGGGCGGGCACGGTGCTTTGCAATCGCATATGGCACGGAACAACACCCAGTGGTCGTCCCCTGTGAGTGGAGAAGCCTTGATGATCATTCAAGGTTCCGACGCGTATATCTCGCCATCCTGGTACGCCTCGAAAGCGGAGCACGGCCGGGTGGTGCCGACGTGGAACTACTCCACCGCGCACGTCTACGGCGAGTTGGTGGTCCATGACGACGTCGACTGGCTGGCCAGGCACGTGCGTCGCCTTTCTGATCGGCACGAGGCCTCGATGCCGCAGCCGTGGACCGTCGACGACGCCCCCGAGCGGTTCATCGCCGGGCAACTGAGGGCGATCGTGGGCGTGGAACTGGTCATTACCCGGGTGGAGGCCAAGACGAAACTGAGCCAGAACCGGACGGCTGACGATGTGGACGGCGTGATTGCCGGACTTCGGGCGGCAGGCGACCCGGCGAGCGCGGCGGACGTGGAACGCGCCCGGAATCCCAACTAGGTCGCAGTTGTGCGCATTTTGACGGCTCAAAACGCGCACAACTGCGACCTACTTGGGCGGAACCACCGGGCGCCACATGGCCACCCGCGGCCACCGGGTCAGGCCCAACTCCGCCTCGTGCTCCATGAGGCGGGCCAGCTCGGGACCCCAGCTGCCGGCGTCGAGCAGTTCAAAACCGAGGCGACGGTAGTACGGGGCGTTCCACGGCACGTCGCGGAAGGTGCTCAGCGTTTGCCGCACCATGCCGTGGCCGCGTGCCCAGATCCGGGCGGCGTGCAGGAGTTCGCGGCCAAGGCCCTGGTGGGCATGGTCGGGGTGGACGCTGACCTGTTCCACGTGGGCGTTGCCATCCACCACGTCCACCAGGATGTACGCCACAGGAAAGTCGAGGCCGTCCACGTACACCCATGCGCGTCCGCCGGTGACATAGCGCTGCAAGACGTCCACAGGGAAGGACTCGTCATCGGCGATCTGGTCCATGCCGAGCGACCGGAAGGCTTGACCGGCCGCCGTTTCGATGTCCTGGAGTTGTCCCAGATCGTCAGAGTGCGCCAGCCGGATCATCTGTTCGGGTCCGGAACGGGAGGAGCCTGGGAGACAAGGAATTCGTTGCGCTTTTCGATCAGGTTCTGCATGTAGCGGGCCAGGACCAGCTTCTCCACCAAGCGCCCCAGTGCCCCGAAGGGTGCGGCGAACTCCACCGTGTCCACCATGAGCGTGCCGGTGCCGTCGGGGCGGAACTGATGGGTGTGGCGGAGGTACTTGAAAGGGCCACTGACCTGCTCGTCAGTGAACGACGCCGGGGCCTCCATGTGCACGATGCGGCTGGTCATGCGGAACCTGACTCCCAAATGCCACGCCTGCCACGTGACGGACTCGCCCTGGGCAATGAGTCCCGTGGTGGTGCCGGCGATCGCTTTTTCGCGGCTCTTGGTCATGGAGCCGACGTGGGCGTCGATGTTCCTGGACAAGTCGAAAAGCTCCTGCGGCGGCATGGCGGAGCGGGTTCGGCACACAAAGGCTACAGGCATATCTCGATCTTTCCAGACTCCAAACAGTGCGTTGCTTTAACGGCGTGTGACCGGGCTTATGGCGGACCCTGACCCGACCCTGATAATTTTCGAACCTGAGACTTTCGCCCACAAGCCCCGGATGATTGGTGGTGTTCCCGTGCCCACGTTCATGACGCACGCACGCGAACTTCACAGGCTGGGACCGGCCAACAACGATCGCCTGTCCGCCGTCCGGGTGGCCCTTAGTGTCGCCGCCCCGGCCTTGGTTCTGATCCTCGTGGGGCGGCCGGACCTCATGTTGTACGCGGTGTTCGGCGCCTTGACCGGCATGTATGGTCGCAACGAGACCCACCAGCTCCGCCTGAAACACCAGGCCCAGGCCGCCGTGATCCTGGTGGGCGGGCTGACTATCGGCGTCTTCCTGTCCGTGAACCACATCCACTCCTGGTGGCTTGTGTTGGTGGCAACCTTGTTCGCGGGTGCGGGTTCGCTGTACGCGGATTCATCGCGGCTGAGGCCCATCGGACCCTTCTTCGGAATCCTGGCGTTGGGCGCCTGCGCATCGGTCCCCACCAGTGTTCCGTTCACGACGGCGGTACTCATCGGTGCTGCCTCCGCCGCCTTCTCCCTTGTGGTTGGCTTTGCCGGCTGGTTGCGTCACAGGACCTGGGAGCGCGGCGCCGTCCGCGATGTTCCACTGTTCCGGGGTTCCTTCAGGCAGGCCGCCCTGATTCATGCCTCCCGGTACGTGCTGGCAGTGGCCGGCGCCGGAGCGATTGGCGTGCTGAGCGGGAGCGGCCACCCGCACTGGGCCATGGCCGCGGCCGCCGTGCCCCTTGCAGGCGCGGATCTCCCCAGCCGCGTCCACCGGGGCATCCACCGCATCGTTGGGACATTCCTCGGATTGGGCGTCGTGGCAGTCGTGCTTTTCCCCAGCCCGCTGTCTCCACTGGAGTATTTCCCCGGCCATACCGCCGTGGTCCTCGCCGTCATTGTGGTGTTGTGCCAGTTCCCTACGGAGCTGTTCATGGCCAGGCATTACGGGTGGGCCATGGTGTTTTTCACCCCGGTTGTCCTGCTCATCGCCCAGTTGGCGGCGCCCATGGATCCAGGCGTGCTGGTGCTGGAGCGTGCAGTGGAAACGTTCGTGGGGGCTGTTGTGGGGATTGCCGTGGCTGTGGTGGTGCAGCGCCGGGCATAGCGTGGCATCCCGCGGCTCGGATTCGCTGACGTCGTGGGGTCAGGGAGTCAGGCAGATTGTCCTAAGGGACGGCCGGCTACGTTGCCCGACGTGGATTCGAGCGACACCAAGGCACCGAGTTCTGCCGGGCTGAGGCCGGAATTCCCGTCGATGATTCCCGGCAACAGGATTTCCCACATCTGCTGTATCCGGAGCATCACGTCCTCACGCCCATTGAGGACATTGGAAACCATCTGGACGCCCGTGAAGGATGCCACGATGTAGCGGGAAAAGTCTGCAGGATCCACCGATGCCCGGATGTGCCCCTGCTGGATTCCGTTCTCGGTGAGGTGGCTCATGGTGTCGAGCCAGTCCTGGTAGGGCTTTCGGACCTCCTGGCCGAACGCCGAAGCCTCAAGGGTCAACCGGATGCCTGCCCGGACAATGTGGTCGGTGACCAGCAGGTTCCCGAAGGCTCCACACAGCCGAATAATCGTCTCCAAGGCCGGTTTGTTCTCGCCAAGAATGCGTCCGCCGGCCGCCATGGCGATCGAATGCTGCGCTTCCAGGACTGCGCCGGCCAGCTCGTCCTTGGTTTTGAAGTGGAAGTAAAGGGCGCCTTTGGTCACCTGTGCGGCCTCTGCCACCAGCGCAATGGTCGCGGAGCCAAACCCACGCTCCTCAAAGACGAGTGCGGCGCCGGCAACGATTGCCTCCCGCGTCGCCTTGGCTCGGTCTTGAAGGACCAACGGTGGAACCTCGACTCTCGGAATTGGCGTGGTGCAACAGCTCCGAAGAAACGGGCCCACTGAGGATCTTACGTGGCCGGTCGGGGCTCCCCCCAATGCGATTCCCACCGGCAGCTCTTCTCCTGTGGGACCAATCGATGCCCCGACCGGCAACCCCTAAAACAAACCATACATCCGGTTTTAAGGCAAGGTGGATGTCATGCGGAAGATTCCCGGCCCACCTCGGTTGAGGGGTCATCGGCACCCGGGAGCCGCGTCTCCGTCACATTTCATAACGACAAAAAATAAGACGGCTGCAGTGCGCCTGCCGGAGACTTCAGCGCCTGATCGGGATCTCGATTCACGACCCGCGCCTGGCGTTCATAAGTCAGCAACCTTATAAATATATCAAGATAATCTAACTATCAAACGGCAGGACTACCGAAGACATGGGAATCAAAGCAGCGCCGGGATCGATGTAGTTAGTTTATCTAGCTAATCTCTGATTTCAGGCACTTCGCACGAGCGGGAAATCCGTACGTCAAGCTCTCCTCGTGGGATCGAATTTCACGCCCCTACCAGACTCTGACCTGCGCTAATAGTCAAATATGGGGGGTTGTGCCACCTCGAACGGGCTTGTTAGGGTCGGCGGTGTCAGCTCGCCTTCACGGCAGCTGATTCCGAAGTTGGGGGGCTTCTTCTCGGAAATGGTGACGCTTCTGCGTCCCTTCCGTCGTGGTCTTCCAGCCACTGACGACGAACCGAGAGGAGCGCTGGCCCGTTGAAACACGCAAAGCCAAGCAAGCGCCCCAAAGCCCGGTCCACGTCACGGCGAGGTGCCCGCACTGTCGCAGCCGCCGTCGCTGTTGTGGTCATGTTCGGCGGGTGGGGTGCAACCGCTCCGGTCTCACCTGCCACGGCGGGACCAACCCCGGTGGATTCGGCGTCGCCGTCCGAAACGGCCACCACCACGGAAGCGCCCGTGACTGAAGAGCCAACGCCGGCCACCACCACTGCCCCCGCACCAGGGGAGCCAACAGCCACTCCGTCCACCGCTGGAAAGACGCCCACGGACAAGCCGGAACCGTCCGCACCCGGCCCAAGCGCCGCCGTCGAGCCTGAGCCGCGTCCCGGGGGGACGACGCCGAGCGGGGAACCGGGCGCTGGCGGCGATGACGCGGTCGCTGAAACCGGCCGCGGTCCACCAGCGGCGGCCAGCGCAGCCAAAGAAGCCAACGCAGGCAAGGACGCCAGCCTCCTCGCAGCGGGAGTCGCAGACGCGCCCCGCCAGGTCTGGACCGAATCCTTCGAGTCCGGACTCACCAACAATGCCAGTGGACTGTCAAGCTACTCGGCCAGCAAATACACGGGATCAAGCGGTTGGTTGAACGGAACCAGCTGCACGGGCGTGCTGGTGAACTATCTCTCGCCCTACCCGAATGCGTCATTCTGCCCCACCCAGCCCTACCTGGCCGTCGGGCAGTCCTCCTTGGCCGCACGTGACGCGCGGCGCATGGCCGACGTCCTGGGCCAGGTAGCGGCAGGCGTCACCGGTTCCACCTCCGCCTCCGCTCCCACCAATGGCTCCACCTCCAGCACGCAGGTCAACCACGCACTCGTCGCCCTTCCCTACGCCACGGTCGCCGGCGGAACCACGGTCCTTCAGTCGGCAGCAGGAACGGGCGTGAGCCCCACGGATTCGCGGTATTACGCCTTGGGCATGAATGCCGTCGGGGCCCAGTGCGGCACCAACAACGCCTCACTGTCGCTGAACCTGGTCTCGGGTGCGACCACGCTCCTGGGCGGATTTGCCTCCCCCGTGGTCCCGTGCACCAGCACCGGCAACGTCTACTACACCTCCACGGCACTTCCCACCCTGGGCACGATCTCCGGGATCGTGGACCCCGCATGGTCCGCCTCCGTGCGTGCAGGAAGCTACAGCGGCACCAACACCGCACTCCTCACTCCCGCCCAGATATCCGCCGCGCGCGTGCAGATCGTGAACACCGTGACCGGTACCGGCAGCGGATTCGGCGTTGACAACGTGCGGATCCTCGATGTCAGCCCAGCCCTCGATACTTCCTTCGACGCGGCAGGGGCAACGGCGACGGTGCCTACCACCCTGACGTACACGGTCACCAACACCTCAGACCTGCTCGCCAAATCCGATTGGGGGTTCTCGACGGCGTTGCCCACCGGACTCGTCGTCGCACCGACTCCCGCGGTGGCCGGCACCTGCACGAACGTCACGGGCACGGCGTTTGCCGTCACCGCTGCAGCGGGATCGGGAACCATCTCGGCCGTCGGTGGTGACCTTGCCGCAGGCGCAACCTCCTGCACCATCACGGTGGACGTCGTGGCAGCCACCGCCGGAACGTACACCAGCGGAACGGTAACCCCCACGGGACTGATCACCACCACGCCGGCCAGCCTCACGGTGGCACCGGCAACCACCATCACGGTGCGCAAGAACCTCCCCGCCCGCACGGCCTCCACCGACCAGTTCACGTTGTCGCTGCGAACCGGAACCACCGTGCTGGCCTCGACCACCACCACCGGAACGGCAACCGGGATCCAGCCGGCCCAGATCACCCGTTCGGTAGTCCAGCCCGGGTCCACGTACACCATTCACGAAACACCCACATCCGGCGCGGGCCTGGGTTATTCCAACGGCTATGAGTGCACCCGCTCAGGCACCGTGATCGCGTCCGGCGCCGGCGCGTCGGGCACCATTACCATTCCCAACGAGACGGGAATCGACGTCCTGTGCACCTTCACCAACACGGTCCAGGCCACACGCCTCTTCTGCGACGCCAACCACTTCTACTCCGTCACCGCTGCCGGTGCGCTGGAGCAGGGCGACATTGTCTCGGGGAGCCTCGCCTCGGTCGGTTCGTGGTCCAGCGTGACGGCGGCCAACGCTTTGGGTATCGGTTCGAACGGAAACCTCGTCTACGCCATTGATCGGTCCGCGGATGCCTCGGATGTCGCGTCGATTCTCAAGTGGACACCGGGTGCCGGTTTCGAAAAGCTGGCCAATACTGCCTACACCACGACGGCGGGCGGCACCGCTGTCACTGGAAGCATCGTCGCCGGAGCTGTGGACATGGCCAGCGGCCGGTACCTGTTCGGGATCTTCGCCAACTCCCAGTTCTACATCTGGAGCTTCACCGAGTCGAACCCCACCGCCACCCGCTTCGCCTACGTCGGCGCGTTCCCCACCGGGTCGGCGCCCAACGGCAACGGCGACATGGCGTTCGACGCCCAAGGCAACCTGTACGTCGTCGGGGCGGCAACCATCAACTCCACCAACAGCGCAACGATCTACACGGTCACCGCCGAAACCCTGGCCGCGGCAGCCGGTGGGACACTGGCCGTGAACACGTCCACCACCAAAGCCACCACCGGCACGGACGCGGCCTTCGCCAACATCAACGGCATCGCCTTCTCACCCCGGGGTACCGTCTACCTCTCCAATGCGGGCAGTGCCTACGAATTCGACGCCACCACCTGGGCCCGCGTGAGCGGAACGCCCCGCGTGGCAGTGAACTCGGTTGACCTCGCGGGGTGCTCGTCGCCGTCGACCATTACCGTCCAGAAGAACGTGGTGGGCCGCCAGGCCGCGGCCGACCAGTTCACGCTGACGGCCTCGGCCGGTTCTCCGCTGACGGCGTTCGCCACGGCAACAACCACCGGCGCGGCCACCGGACGGCAAGCGGCACAGATCGGGCCCTACCCTGTCCCGATCGGCACCGCGGTGACAGTCTCGGAGGCCATGGCAGCCGGCTCCACCTCGGCCATCAGCGTGTACACCACGGTGTATGAATGCTGGGCTGACGGCGTGCGGCTCAGCACAGGAAGCACCGCGACTGGAACCGTCACCATGCCGAACCGGCTCAGCGTGAATGTGACGTGCACGTATTTCAACTCGCCATCACCGGTTTCGAGCGTACGGATCACCAAGACCATCCAGGAGTTCTCCGGCCTGACCCGTCCCGGCGTCGGTTGGAGCGTGGGCACCGCTGCGACGGCCACCACCGGAACCGCAACCGCCCTGCCAAGCCTGGCACCGCGGCAGGCGACCGATGCCGCCGGCCAAGCCAGCTGGACCGTACTGTTCGGCTCGGCAGCGTCCCGGGCAACAGTGGTGGTCTCCGAGATCCAGCAGGAAGGCTTTGCCTTCGTCAGCGGATCCTGCACGGTCAACGGCACTGCCCGCGCGGTGACGTTCAGCCAGTCCGGAACCACTATCAGCGCAAGCCTCACGGCGATTGCGCCGTCATCCAGCGTCGAGTGCACCATGGTGAACCGCCCGACGGCGTCACTCACCTTGGTCAAGCAAGTCACCTACGGTTCCGCGCTCCCCACGGACTGGACCCTGAGCGCCACCGGGCCCGCGGGGGCACTTGCCGGACCCGCCGGACGCTCCGGCACCGCCGCCGCCACCGGCATCCCCGTAACCCCGGGCGCCGCGTACCGCCTCGCGGAAGCAAACGGTCCGTTGACGTATGTCCAAACCGGCACCTGGCAGTGCGTTACCGGAACCGGCGCCACCGTCGCGGTCACGGCGGCAGGGGATGTGACGCCGAGCAACGGAGCCAGCATCACGTGCACCGTGCAGAACGCCACGGCGTCCATCACCTTGCTCAAGCAGGTAGTGAGCCCGCGGACCGGTTTCCAGGCGCCGGACTGGAAAGTTACCGCCACTCCGGCTGTGCTGGCAGGTGGGGTCCTGCCAACGGAAACGCGCACGGGCGCCGAATATGTCGCCTCGGGCAACCCAGCCAACACCTTCGATGTCAGGCCGGGCCACAGCTACACACTCTCCGAAGCGGCCACTGATCCCACCCGACGGATTGCTTACCAGGAACTCCGGCTCGAGCGATTGGTCGGTTCAACCTGGACCACGGTGTCGTCACGAACCATCACCGCTCCGGCAGCCGGGCAGACGGCGGTCTACCGCTTCGTCAACGCCCCCGTTCAGCCCACCACCTTGCCGCTCACCGGCGGTACGAGCGCTGACTCCTACTACATCGGAGGGGGATTGATGCTGGTCCTGTCACTGGCCCTCCTGGTGTGGCACAGAAGTCGACGGATGCGAGGCGCCCATCGGTGAAACCAACCCCAGAACACCGTGCCAGACATCCGTCCAGCCTTCATCCAGTCCAACCCGCCACTCGCACCTCACTCGTAGGAGAAAGCACATGTCCAACACCATCCTCAGGCGGCTATCCGCCGTCGTCGGCGCTTTGGCGCTGGGCGCCTCGGCGACCCTTGCCGCCATCGCACCGGCAACAGCCGTAACCCAGCCGGGCAACATCGACCCGACGATTGCCCGAACCCTGACCGTCCACAAGTTCGCGCTCGGACCCAACAACGGTCAGCAGATCGGCACCGGCCAGGAAGTCACCGTCCCCGGCACGCCGCTCTCGGGCGCCACCTTCACCGCCGCCCTGGTCCAGGGCGTCGACCTTACGACGCCGGAAGGCTGGACGCAGGTCTCCGCGCTGACCCCTGCCACGGCAGCCTCGCGGGTCAACGCCAACGACACGTATACAGCCACCACCGGAACCAACGGCGTGGCGGTGTTCAACAACGGCGACACCTTGCCGATCGGCCTCTACCTTGTGACCGAGACTGTGCTGCCCGCCCAGGCGACCAACCCTTCGGCGCCGTTCCTCGTCACACTGCCGTTCCCCACAGGACCGAACGGGGCACCGAGCAACCAGTGGATCTATGACGTCCACGCGTACCCGAAGAACGCTGTCACGGCCCTGACCAAGACCCGCGTCCCCGCTCCCGCCAACTCGGTGGAGGCCCGCAACCCGGACCTGATCCGCTGGGCCATCAACTCGGACGTGCCGACGTTGGCCGGTGGTGACACCCTGAACACCTTCACGCTCACCGATATCCTGCCCGCCGAGCTCAACTATCTTGCCACCGGCCCCACGGGCGTTGCCCCAACCAGTGTGCGGGTAGCCAACTCCGCCGATGTTACGCAAAACTTCCTGGCCGGCACCGACTACAGCCTCGCCTACGACGAAGCCACACGTAACCTCACCGTCACCTTCACACCCGCTGGCCTGGCACGCCTGGCCGCACTGCCCGGCGGGAAAGTGACACTGAACGTGCTCAGCCGCGCCGTCACCATTCCGGCCAACGGCATCATCACCAACACGGCACGGAGCGTGGTGAACAACGCAATCGAGACCGTCACAGGCAGCACGCCGATCGGCCAGCTCACCGTTTTCGCCTACCAGAACGAGAACGGCGTGCGGACTCCGCTCGCAGGCGCCGTGTACCAGGTGTTCCTCAACCAGAACGACGCCAACCTGGGCCAGAACCCGGTCTTCATCAACGGCATCCAGAACTGGACCACGGGGGCGAACGGCCTCGTGGCGATCCCCATCATCACACCGGGGAACTACTACGTCCGCGAGATCACTCCCCCGGCCGGTTTCCAGTTGCCCACGCCGAGCCAGGTGCAAACCCAGGTGGTAGCCGGACCTTCGTCCACCACCGCGCCTGTGCAGAACTACGTGGAATTCGAACACGACCAGGTTCCTGCCTTTGCGCTCCCGCTGACCGGTGGTGACGGCGCTCTGTGGTTCACCGTGGGTGGCATCGGGCTCATCGCCATTGGCCTTGGTACCGCCATCATCACCGCGCGTCGTCGTGCCTCCTTGGCACCCGCACGCGCGTAACGGAGAACTGTGAAAGCGAAGGCGGGGCGTCGAAAGGGCACCCCGCCTTCGCCGGTCTCCACCGCCTCGCGAGGTATCCAGGACCAGCCGCGCCGGTGGCGCCTTCCAGGGGTGGCGCTGCTGGTGGCACTGGCGATGATGTCCGGAAGTGCGCTCCTTCTCTACCCGGCCGCGGCCGCGTGGTTCAGCGCAGTGGACCAATCGCACGAGATCGACAAACTCACCCAGGGAATCAAGGACCTCGGCGCCGAAACACTGCATTCCAGGCTCAACGAAGCACGCGAATACAACCAAAGCCTCAGCGGCGGTGGAGCAGACATCGCAGCAAACGAACGGCTCCCGCTCGCAAAGGAACCCCGCGATGGCACCGGACAAAAATACCTCGACATGCTGCGGGGTGATTCCGAGGGCCTCATGGCCCGCATCAGGATCCCTTCGATCAAAGTGGACCTGCCCATCTACCACGGCACGTCGGACGCCGTCCTGGAGCACGGGGTCGGCCACCTCGAGGGCACTGCCCTGCCCGTCGGCGGGCCGTCCACCCACTCCGTGCTCACGGGTCACAGGGGCCTTGCAACCTCGGAACTGTTCAATGACCTGGACAAGGTCAAGGCCGATGACACCTTCACCATCGAGGTGTTCGGCGAGGTCCTGACCTACCGGGTGGTCGAAACCCTCATCGTCGAACCGGAAGAGACAGAGAGCCTCCTCATCCAGCCTGGCAAGGACCTCCTGACCCTTGTCACGTGCACGCCCTTGGGAATCAACAGCCACCGCATCCTGGTCACGGGCGAACGCGTCATTCCCACGCCCCAGGCGGAAGTGGACGCAGCAGGCATCTCACCCGACGTCCCCGGCTACCCCTGGTGGATGGTCATCGGAGGCGGCGTCGTTGTTACAGCCGTTGCCTACGTCTGGATTTCCGGGCGCCCGACGCGGTCTACGCGGTCCCAAAGCGCAGCCGCGCGGGCCTGATCCCGGCGACATCTTCTTGACAATGCATGTGAGCTGAAGCACTCTTGTTGAGGTTGCCTGTTGCGCAAGGCGAACCATGTTGATCATTTAGAAACTGCAGGAATACCTCCCCCTCGTCCTGCGAAACCAGGCGCCGGTGTGAAGTAAGCCGGCTGGCCTGATGACGAACGCGTGAGCCCGGGAGAACTGTTGACGACAATCAAGGGTGCCAGCACCATCGATCAAAGCAGTACGAACAGCCGGAACCCGGGGGAAAACCCGGCGGAAGCAGAATCGGGAACAGCAGGGCCAAGGCGGCGCCTCCGGTGGACGGACGTCAACGTCGTGAACCCGAAGATGCTGAAGAAGGCCCTTGGCGGAACGATCGTCGGCAACACGATGGAGTGGTACGACGTCGGCGTCTTTGGCTACCTGATCACCACCATGGGACCGGTATTCCTCCCCGAAGCGGACAGGTCAGTGCAGACCCTGTTCCTGCTGGGGACCTTTGCGGCGACGTTCATCGCCCGGCCCTTGGGCGGCTTGGTCTTTGGCTGGCTGGGTGACAAGGTAGGCCGCCAGAAGGTCCTGGCAGCCACCCTGCTGCTCATGTCGGCAAGCACCTTTGCTGTGGGCATCCTGCCCGGCTACGCCCAGATCGGCATCTGGGCCGCGGTGCTCTTGGTGGTCCTGAAACTTGCCCAGGGATTCTCTACCGGAGGCGAGTACGCAGGCGCCACCACCTTCGTGTGCGAATACGCCCCGGACAAGAAGCGCGGTTACTTCGCCAGCTTCCTGGACATGGGCTCCTATCTGGGCTTCGCCATGGGCGCCGCCCTGGTTTCCGCACTGCAACTCACCCTGGGCCAAAGCGCCATGGAGGAATGGGGATGGCGGCTGCCGTTCCTGATTGCAGGCCCCCTGGGCGCTGCCGCGGTCTATTTCCGGACCAGGATCGAGGAATCGCCGCAGTTCCAGGCAACGCTGGACGCCCAGAATGCCAACGCCGTCAAAGCTGCCGCCGATGCCAAGGCGAAGGCCGGCGGGCCGGCGGCAATCCTCAAGGCACACTGGCGCCACATTGTCCTGGCCATGGTCCTGGCAGCGGCAGCAAACACGGTGGGTTATGCCCTGACCTCCTACATGCCCACGTACCTCACCGAGTCCAAGGGCTACGACCCCATCCACGGCACGCTGCTCAGTATCCCGGTGCTGGTGGTGATGTCCCTGTGCATTCCGTTGACCGGCAAGCTCTCGGACCGGATCGGACGGCGGCCGGTGCTCTGGATCGGCGCTGGCAGCACCATCGTGCTGGCCATCCCGGCCTTCCTGCTGATCGGGATCGGAGCCGTCTGGTCCACCCTCGCTGGCCTCGCCCTGGTTGCGTTCCCCGTGACGTTCTACGTTGCGAATCTGGCGTCCGCCCTGCCTGCCCTGTTCCCCACGTCCCACCGCTACAGCAGCATGGGCATCGCTTACAACTTTTCCGTGGCGATCTTCGGCGGCACTACGCCCTTCATTATCCAGGCACTGATCGACCTCTCCGGAAGCGACATGGCACCCGCGTTCTACCTCGCCGGCACCTCGGTCATCGGGGCGATCGCCATCTACTTCCTGCCGGAATCGGCCAGGCGTCCGCTGCCGGGCTCCATGCCCAGCGTGGACACCGAGGCCGAAGCAAAGGAACTCGAAGCGAACCAGGACACCAATCCGCTCCTCGATCTGGACTCCCTGCCCTTGACGTCTGCCACTAAGGCTTGAGCGGCCTCCGCGGCGGTCCGGACGTGAGCTTCGCGGGAAGAACCCGGGCGAAGAAACTGACCACTTTGTAGCGGCGGGTGGGGATGGAGATGGCCTTGCCTTGCGCATTGTCCTCCAACCCCTCCCTCACCACGCGTTCGGCGGTGAGCCACAGGAACCGTGGAGCGACGGATTTGTCCATGCCCATGCGCTCGTGGAATTCGGTGTGGGTAAACCCCGGGCAAACCGCCGTCACCTGGACACCCGACTTCGCGTAGGCAAGGTTGGCCCAGCGACTGAACGTGACCTGCCAGGCCTTCGCGGCGGAGTAGGTGCCCCGGTTGGCGAAGGCCGCCACGCTTGCCACATTGATGATCCGGCCGCTCCCCCGCACCAGCATCACCTCCAGGGCAGCGTGGCACAATTCCATGGGCGTCTGGACGTGCAGATGGAGGTGCCGCCTCTCTTCTTCCAGCTCGTTGTCCTCGAAAGACTTCAACAGGCCGATGCCCGCGTTGTTGACCAGCACATCCACCGGCCTCGCGGCGTCCCGGAGCCGGTCCGCCACTGCTGAAACCCCGACGGCGGTAGTCAGGTCCGCGGCGAGCGTCTCCACCGAGACACTGAAGTCGCGTTCGAGTTCCCCGGCTTTGGCTTTAAGCCGCCCTTCATCACGGGCCACCAGGACCAGGTGGTGGCCGCCCTCGGCCAGTTGGCGCGCAAATTCCGCGCCGAGCCCTGCAGTAGCTCCGGTGACGAGGGCGGTACGTTCGTTGGCTCGAGTCGTCATGCGCCCAGATTAGTCCCCTGCACTTCCCGCCGAGATGCCCATTGATGACGGTGTTCGCGCGTGGGACTGTCACTACGTGCCAACCAGGGGGCGTAGGATTCCTTTTGAAACGATGCAATACCGCAAAGGATCCCCATGGCCAACGAAGCCCAGCCAACTCCACTTGTCCTCAACAACAACGGCGCCTGGTGCTGGTTCCAGGATGAGCGCGCCCTGATCGACCCGGCAAACAACACCCTGCTGATCGGTTCAGTGGCGGCACCCCCAGGACAGGGCGGTGAAGAACGCGGCGGAAACATCGAACTGGCCGTCCTGGACCTCAACACCGGAAGCAGCACGGTCCAGGTCCTCCACGAACGCCTTGAATCCGATGACCACAACGCCCCGGCCCTCCTGATCCGGCCCGACGGCCGATACCTGGCCATGTACGCCAAGCACAAGACGGACAACTATTCTCGGTGGCGCGTCTCGGTCCGCCCGCATGACGCCACCGAGTGGGAACCGGAGCAGGTCTTCGACTGGACGGAACTCGCCGGCGGTCGCGGCGCTACCTACTCCAACCTCCACCGGCTTGCCGCGGAGGGCCGTACTTACAACTTTGTCCGCGCCATCAATGACGATCCCACACTCATGGTCTCCGAGGACGACGGAACAACATGGAGCTACGGCGGCAAGCTCTTCACCCGCCCCAAGATCGGATACGTGAACGGCTACACGCGCTACGCCGCCAATGGCACGGACCGCATTGACCTCATCACCACGGACCACCACCCGCGGGACTACAACAACAGCATCCACCACGGCTTCATCCAGGACGATGCATTGCACGACGCCGAAGGCAACGTGGTCAGCAAGCCGGTCATCGGCTCTGCAGGCATCAACCAAACGGCACTCACCACGGTCTTCGAAGCCGGAATGACGATCGACGGCGATACCCTCACCCACGGCTGGACCACTGACCTCCGCCGCCAAGGTTCGGAACTCGCCGCGATCGTCACTTGCCGCGCCAACGACGTCAACGGTCCGCTGCAGCGGGAGCAAATGCTCGACGTCGACGATCACCGCCTGCTGTACGCGCGCTTTGACGGCGTGCGCTGGGAACTGAATCCACTCGCCGTCGCGGGTCCCGCGCTGCTGCCCCACGAGCAGGACTACACCGGCCTGGGTGCCGTGGACCCGAACAACCTGGACTGTGTGTACATCTCCACACCCGTGGATCCCCGGACCGGCGAGGCCACCGCGCACTACGAGCTCTACCGCGGCGTCACCACGGACAGGGGCGCAAGCTGGGCATGGGATGCCGTGACGGAAGGCTCGGACGTGGACAATCTCCGGCCGATCGTGGTGCCGGGCGATCCGTCAATCCATGCAGTGTGCTGGTTCCGCGGCTCCATGACGTCATCGCAGGCCTACGAAACGGAGATCGTGGCGCTCGTTGACGCGCCGAGGGGTTAGCTCCCGGGCTTTTCAAGCCTTGAAAGTGCCGAAAGCCAACCCCTCGCTGCGGGTGCTTAGGCGAACTTCGCCAAGGGGTTGGCCAGCCGTCCGGCCATTTGGAGTCCGCCCGAGGGATCGGAGATGTCCAGCATCTGCTGGTTGTTCCGAAGCTGCAGCCGGTTGAGGCAGGACAATTCGAAGTCCGGGGCGAAGAGGTCGTGCATGGCGAACTGGTCTGCCAACTCCGGATGGCGTTCCTGGTATTCGCGCAGCACGCCGGCCGCGGTTCCCCAGAACTCGTCTTCGCGGAGCGTCCCGTCTTCCACGAGGATCGCACCGAGGAAGCGGAAGATGCAGTCGAAGACATCGGTGAAGATCGCCAGGACCATCTCTTCGGCAGGAATCTCGGCCTTGATGCGGGAAACCTCTTCCGGGAGTTCAAGCCGGTCACCCATCACCACGATTTCCTCGGCCAGGTCCTTCATGATGGCCCGCACCGGCACGCCGTCTTCCAGGATCAGGATGACGTTCTCGCCGTGCGGCATGAAGGCAAGCTCGTACTCGTAGAGGCAATGCACCAGCGGCACGAGGTAGGCCTCGAAGTAACGGCGCAGCCACTCGGTGGGAGCCAGCCCGGACCGGGCAATGAGGGAAGAGACCATGGAAATGCCGGACGCATCCACGTGCAGCAAGGAAGCCATGGTGGCCAGTTGCTGGCCTTCCTTGAGCAAGGGCAGCGGACTTTCCCTCCACAGGGCAGAGAGCATCTTGCGGTAAGGCGAACCCTTGGCCGAAGCCGCCTCGTAGTAGTGGTTGTGGTAGCCGATGGCGGCAGATTCCTTGATCATGGCCAGGCCCCGGTTCTGGAGCTCCTGGTCCTTCGAGATCAAGTCCTGCAGCCAGTCGTTGATGGCCGGTGTTGCCTTCATGTACTGCGGCGAGAGTCCACGCATGAAGCCCATGTTCAGCACGGACATGGCCGTCTTGACGTACGCCTTCTCCGGTGACGTGGTGTTGAAGAACGTGCGGATGGACTGCTGGGCCTGGTAGTCGTCCTCCCCCGAGCCGAGGTGCACAATGTGGCGCTGGGCGATTTCTGCCGCGAACGTCACGGTGAGCTTGTTGTCCCATTGCCACGGATGGACCGGCATGAGGAGGTAGTCATCGGGATCGAGTCCGGACGCGGACAACTCCGTGCTGAACCATGCGAGCGTTGCGGGCCCTAGTTCCGCTTCGAAGTGCGTCCGGTAATCGAGGCCGGCGCTGGAGGTGAACACGGCTTTGCTGCGGTGCACGGCGATCCACTGCAGCCGCACAACGGCTCCGGTTTCCGGCGCGAAAGCATGGTAGTCGGAAATCCCGAAGCCAAGGCGGCCGTTGTTGGCCACGAAGCACGGGTGTCCCTCGGTCATGCTGTGCTCGATCGCCTGGAAATCCGCAGCCACGTCGAACCCACCCGTGACACCCGCGGCCAACTCGGCGGACCCGAACGGCTTGCCCTGCTTGTAGGCGTGGCCGGCCAGGGTGCTGCTGATTTCTTCGAGGTAGACAGGGAGCATTTCCATCTTGATGCCCAGTGCTTCATGGAACTCGGCAATGAAGTCCAGGGCATCCAGCGGCAGCTCCTCGCCTTCGCGGAAGCGGGCAATGGATTCCGGCCGGACCGCCCAATGATCCAGCTCCAGGACGGTTGCACGGAAGCGGTACTCAACCGTGTCGTCGTCGCTCGTCACGCGGTACAAGCCAACGCCTGCACCTTCGTCGCGGATCAGGTCCGGAACCAGGATCCGTTCGTGCGAGAACTCCGCGATCGCCTTCCGGATCAGGTGCCGGTTGGCAACCGCCCAGCTCTCCGGGTTGAGGTGGGAAACGGGTGCGGCCGATGGTGCGATGCCGGTTTCGACGGTGCTGGTCACTGGTCTTCTCCTCTGGTCGCCGCGGCAGGCGCGGCCAGAATCGGGGTCAGGGTGGCAAGGAAATCCTCGCGCGTGCAGAAACTCAGCAGCCCCTGCTTGTGGTCTTCGGAAGGGTCGACGGCGGGAAGGGTCACCACGCCGTGCGGGCGGAAGCCCACCTTCTGGTTGAGCGCATGGATCTTGTGGTTGCGGGCATCAGGCTCGACGACGACCCGCTGGGTTTCGGCGTCCTCGAACAGTTCCTGCATCACGGCCTGCATGACGGCGGTGGTGAAGCCCGGTTGCGGGTCGCCGCTCGGCGGGGAGACCAGCAAGTGCATTCCGATGTCGCCCGGCTGGACGTCGTACACGTCCGCCAGCGGGGATGATGCCGGGCGGTACCGTTCCATCAGGAAGGCGGGGACACCGTCGTCGAGCCCCAGGAAGGCCTGGTGGTGACCCGTGGCGGCGATCTTTGAGTACTCCTCCACAACGTCCTGTTCGGCGCATCCCACCATGCCCCAGAACCGGGCGTATTCCTGGCTCACCCAGCTGTGGAGGACTGGTGCGTCGGCTACGGGATCCACAGGGCGGAACGTGAAGCTCATACTGCTGCTCCTACAGACTCAGGGGCGTCCACGACGACCGGAGCCGGCGCGCCGAACTGCTGGAATGCGATGCTGCGTTCGACCGGGTAGATCTCGCGCCCCGTGATTTCGCGCAGGATGCAGGAGTTGCGGTAGGCGGCCATGCCCAGGTCCGGGGTGACGAAGCCATGGGTGTGCAGTTCCGCGTTCTGGACGAAGATTTCGCCGGGTTCGACGCCGGTACCGTAGTTGCGCTCGACGTCGAACCGTCCCTTCGCGTCGCGACGGATACGGTCCTTGATACCGGCCAGGAAGGCGGGTTCCTTATAGGAGTAGCCGGTGGCGAGCACTACTGCCTCCGACTCGAGGGTGTAGTCGCGGCCGTGCTCTTCGTGGCGCAACCGCAGGGTGTGGGTGCCCGTCGCAGCATTCCATTCGGCAGCCGTCAGCGAGGAGTGCGTGTGCAGCTGGGTGTCCACGATTCCGGACAGGCTCTTGGTGTAGAGGAGATCGTAGATGTCGTCGATCAGGTCCGAGTTGATGCCCTTGTACAGGTTCTTCTGGTTCTTGATCAGGTTGTCCCGCTGGTCCGAAGGCAGCGAGTGGAAATAGTCCACGTACTCCGGCGAGGTCATCTCAAGGGTGAGCTTGGTGTACTCCAGCGGGAAGAAGCGGCCGGAGCGGGTCACCCAGTTGAGCTGATATCCGTACACGTCGATTTCCTGGAGGAGCTCGTAGTACAGCTCTGCGGCACTCTGCCCGCTGCCCACGATCGTGATGCTGCGCTTGGACTGCAGCTCACTCTTCCTCGACAGGTACTCCGCGTTGTGGAGGACCAGTCCCCCGCCATCCACTATCCCCGCACAGGACACAGGGATGTACGGCGAGGTTCCCGTGCCAAGGACCAGGCGCCGCGCGCGAAGCACCTCCGCGCCGCCGGGGCCCTGCACCGAAAGGCGGTACACGCCGTCGTCGTACGTCACATCCAGCACATCCGTGCTAAATCGGACCGAATCCAACTGCCCGGCCACCCACTGGCAGTACTGGTTGTATTCGGCACGCAAGGGGTAGAAGTTCTCGCGGATATAGAAGCGGTACAAGCGTCCCGTCTGCTTCAGGAAGTTCAGGAACGAGTACGGCGACGTCGGGTCTGCCAGGGTCACGAGGTCCGCCATGAACGGAACCTGCAGGTGGGCCGGCTCCAGCATCATGCCGGGGTGCCAGTCGAAGGACTCGCGGCGTTCCAGGAACAAGCAGTCCAGGTTCTCCACCGGCTCGCTGAGTGCCGCGAGGCCAAGGTTGAAGGGCCCGACGCCGATGCCCGCGACGTCGTAAATCTTGCTGTTGTCCGGGGTGCTCACGCGGCGGCCTCCGTGGTGTTTGCGAGCAGGCTGGCGCCCGTGCGGCGGATGAGTTCGATGATTTCCTGAATGTCCCTCAGGGAGGCCTCGGCGTTGAGGAGGGTGAATTTGAGGTAGTGGCGTCCGGCCACCTTCGTGCCTGCCACAACGGCTTCGCCGGATGCGAAGATCGCAGCGCGAATGGCGGGATTGAGGGCGTCGGCGGCGTTCTCGTCGAGCTTTTCGCCGCCGATGAGAGGCCGGTAACGGAACACAAGCGTGCTCAACTGCGGAGCTGCGGCGAGTTCAAACTCGGCGTCATCGGCAAGCAAGGCACCGACTCGTCCCGTCAGGTCGATGGCTTCGTCGAACAGGGCACCAATGGCGTCGGCGCCCATGATGCGCAGGGTCAGCCAGAGCTTCAGGGCATCGAAACGGCGCGTGGTCTGGATGCTCTTGTCCACCTGGTTGGGGATCTCGGCCTTGGCGGCGCTCTCCGGGTTCAGGTAGTCGGCGTAGTAGGTGACATGGCCGAGCATGGATCCATGGCGGACCAGCACAGCACTGGAGCTGACCGGCTGGAAGAACGTCTTGTGGAAGTCGACGGTCACGGAATCGGCCAAGTGGATGCCGTCCAGAAGGTGACGGTAGCGGCCGGAAACAATGAGCCCTCCACCGTAGGCGGCGTCCACGTGCAGCCAGGAGTCATAGGCGCGGACCAGTGCGGCAAGCTCGGAGAGCGGATCAACCGAACCGAAGTCGGTGGTCCCGGCAGTGGCCACCACCGCCATGGGTACCAGCCCGGCGTCGTGTGCTTCCGCCAAAGCAGCCGCAAGGGCGGCGGGATCCATGCGGTGGTCTTCGGCAGTGGGAATGGCGATGACGGCATCGAAGCCGAGGCCGAGCATGGAGGCCGACTTCTGGATGCTGAAGTGGCTGTCCGCGGACGTGAAGATCCGGAGGCGGTCCAGCAGGTGCGGCAGGCGGGCCTCCGGGGCGTCCGTACGCAGCTTGGCGACGGCGTGGTTACGGGCAATCAGCAGCGCCTGGAAGTTGGACTGGCTGCCGCCGGAGGTGAAGACGCCATCCGCTTCTGCGGTGAAGCCGATTCGCTCGGCGGTCCAATCGATGAGGCGGCGCTCGATCATGGTGGCACCCGCGCTCTGGTCCCACGTGTCCATGGAGGAGTTCACGGCCGAGAGCACGGCCTCGCCCACCAGCGCCGGGATGACCACCGGGCAGTTCAAATGCGCGGCATAGCGTGCGTCGTGGAAGTAGATGGCGTCCTTGAGGTAGAGCTCCTCCAACTCCTCCAAGGCGGCGGCGGTGTCGGGAAGGGGTCGCTCGAGGTCGACGGCACCAACTTTGGCCTTCAGTTCCGCATGCGCGACGCCGGTGAACGGCTGGGCGGTGCGCTGCACTTTGGTGGAGACGGCATTGACTCCCTGGAGGACCTGCGCCACATAGCTGGGCGAATTTCGTGCGTTGAACAGCTGGTTGGTGGCAGCAAGTGCCAGCTCCACTTTGGAGCCGAAATCCTGCTCCTGAGCTATCTGCTCTTCGACACTGGGTGACGTCACGACAGCTTCCTTCCGTTGCGTTGGGATCGCTAGTTAGCAAAGGCAAGCCTTACTTAGGTTTGCCTTTGCGTCAAACTTTTGTGACCTAATTCGCTCGGAAGGCGGTTTCTCGGTGATGTACCGGGCGGTAGTGCGTCATTGACTTTTCCTGAAGGGGTTTTGGGTGCAAAATGTCACGCCTTTCGGCCAAGGAATGGCTGCTTCAGGCCACGTTTCCGGCCGGCCCGAGTTCGACGGGCAGCTCCGGGGACCGGCTGTACTGGGACCACCCGCCCACGAACAGGCGCCCCTCACCCAGCCCTAGATGCTCCAGCATGAGGAGGTTGTGGCACGCCGTCACCCCGGAGCCGCAGTAACTGATGAACCGATCGGCGGTGCGGATTCCCGCCGCCCGGACGTTACGGCGAAGCTCGCCGTCCGCCAATAGCCTTCCGGTGGCATCAAGGTTCTCCCGGCAGGGAAGGTTGCCGGCCCCCGGGATGTGTCCCGGGCGGGGATCGACCGGGTCCTGCAGCCCCTCGAATCGATCCCGGTTCCGGGCATCAGCCACCAAAGAGTCGCCACGGAGCACGTCCTCGATGGTGGCCAAACGCTCGTTCGGCCACGGGCGGACGCTGAAGTCCGCGACCTCCCTTGCTGCCGGCGCCGACTCCAGTGGGCCGCGATAGGAGGCCATCCCGCCGTCGAGAATTGCTGCCTGGCGACCGGTAGCCCGAAGCATCCAGACCAACCGTGCGGCGATGACCCCACCGGCATCGTCATGGGCCACCACAACGTCTGAGTCGCCAATCCCCAGGGAGGACATGCCCGCCGAAAAGACTTCCGGATCAGGGAGCGGATTCCGCCCGACCGCGTCGCCTGAATCACCGGAAAGCCAGGCGTCAAGGTCCACGAAGACGGCACCCGGCAGGTGGCCTTGATCGTAGGCCCGGCGCCCGGAACTGCCATCGAGGTACCAGCGGGCATCTGCAAGGACAAGGTTTGACTGATGGTCCTCGCACCAGTCGAGAGAGACAAAGGGCGGGATCGCTGAGGGGATTGTCATGCTGGCAGCGTATCGAGTCGTCTCACATTAAGAGATTCGCATCTCATTATTTGAGACAAACACCTTCCTGCTGCTCACGTTGGCTGCTCTTCTGGCACGCCGCCCAATGGCAAAAGAAGCGGCCGGCCGGGTCATGGTGAACCCGATCGGCCGCTTCCGTTAGTGCGCTCCGACCCGACGGCTTGAGTCGGCGCTGTTAGCCGCTGCTAGAGAACGGTTGCTCCCAGCACGCACTTGACCTCGGTCCCCTTCTGGGGAACCTCGGCGTTGATGGCCCACTCAAGGGCTTTGCCCGCCTGTGCGTCCTTGAACGACTGCTCGCCTCGGGCAAGCACCGACGACGACGTCGGATCCACCCAGCTCACGGAGATCTTCACGGTTCCCTTGGTGCCCTCGGGTGGAGTCACGGTCCCCTTGGCCGCTACCTTGCCGGCGGCGGTATCGCAGGAGGCCATGGTGGTGGCCTCGATGATGCCCGTGCCCGGGTTTGCCGGCTTGGCCTCACCAGTAGTGGGTGCCTGGGTTGTAGTGGACGACGGCGGTTGGCCGGGTTGGTTGCTGGGCGAGGAACAACCAGCGAGCGCGGCTGCTGAGACCAGCACGCCCACCATGCACACGACTGACTTCTTCATGGAGTAACTACCTGATTCCTTTTTTGCTGATTCGTGGAAGCCATGGAAAGTGCGCGGCAACCGAAATGGGGAGACCGGTTGCCGCGCACTCCTTCCCTATGCCTCGGAACGCTTACGGCGTCCAATGAGGAACAGGAACAGTCCCGCACCAACTACCAGGAGGCTGATGGGCAACACGGTGAGAACAACACCCGTGGAGGCCAGCGACTCACCTGGCTGGTTCGGAACAACCGGCGGGAAAGTCACAACAGCACTTGCAGGTGGCGTAGTAACTTGCGGTCCCGTCGGAGGCAGGCCGGTGGCAGTCGCATTGTTCACGACCTTGCCGGCATTGATATCGGCCTGGGTTACCGCGTACGTTGCCGTCGCAGTCACCGTCTGGCCAGGCTGCAGCTCACCAGGAGTGCCCGGCCAGTTATAGCGCAGTGCGGACAAGCCTGGCAGGACATCGTGGATGGCCACACCCGTCAACATGACGTTGCCAGTGTTCTTCGCCGTGAAGGTGTAGGTGACGATGTCACCCACCTTCGCGGGATCCCCTACTGCGGAAGCATCCGCGGTCTTGGAGAACTCCAGTGCTGCATCAGGCGACAGCGGGGTGTCCGTGCCGGCCGGAGGCGGGGTGACCGCCGGGCCGGTGGGAGGAGTGCCCGTGGTGGTCGCCAGATTGGCGACGTGACCGGCGTCGATATCCGCCTGGGTGACGTGGTACGTCGCCTGGGCAGTGACCGTCTCTCCGGGGAGCAACTCACCCGGGGTGCCGGGCCAGGTGTAGCTCAGAGCCGACAGGCCGGCCATCGGGTCGTCGATGGACACGTTGGTCAGCTTCACGTTGCCGGTGTTCTTGGCTGTGAACTGGTAGACGATCTCATCGCCCACGTGCGACGGGCCGGCGACGAGCGAGACCAAGGCCTGCTTGCTGAACTCCATCGCAGGAGCCGGGACCAACGGGGTGTCCGTACCTACCGGCGGCGTGCCAACCGACGGGCCAGACGGAGGAGTACCCGTGGTGGTCGCCAGGTTGGCGACGTGACCTGCATCGATATCGGCGTGGGTGATCGCGTACGTTGCCGTAGCGGTCACCGTCTCGCCCGGCTGCAGTTCACCCGGAGTTCCGGGCCAGCTGTAGACCAAGGCCGACAGTCCAGCCAAGGGATCGTTGATCGACACGTTTGTCAGCTTTACGTTGCCGGTGTTTTTCGCCGACAGCGTGTAGGTGATCAGGTCTCCGACCTCGGAGGTCCCTCCTGCAGCCGGCGCGGAAGCCGACTTGGTCAACTCCATCGCCGGTGCCGGGGTCAACGGGGTGTCCGTTGTGGCCGGAGGCGGCGTCAGGGCAGTGCCCGTCGGCGGAGTGCCGGTGGCGGTTGCCACGTTGGCCACGTGACCGGCGTCGATATCCGCCTGCTTGATCGCGTACGTTGCCGTAGCAGTCACCGTCTGACCCGGCTGCAGCTCACCGGGGGTGCCCGGCCAGTTGTAGCTCAGTGCGGACAGGCCCGCCAGGGGGTCGTTGATGGCAACATTCTTCAACGTCACATTTCCGGTGTTCCCTGCCGTGAACGTGTAGGTGATGACATCGCCGATCTTGGTCGGGTCATGAACTGCGGACGAGTCAGCAGTCTTGGTGAACACCATCCCGGGCGCCGGAACCAATGGGGTGTCCGTCGTTCCCGGAGGAGGCGTCAGGGGCGTCCCTGTGGGCGGAACACCAGTGGTCGTGGCGCTGTTGGCGACATGACCGGCGTCGATATCCGCCTGGGTGAGGGCGTACTTCGCAGTGGCCGTCACGGTCTGGCCGGGCAGCAACTCACCGGGAGTACCCGGCCAGGTGTAGCTCAGTGCAGACAGGCCAGCCAGCGGGTCGTCGATCACAACACCCGTGAGCTTCACGTTTCCGCTGTTCTTCGCCGTGAAGTTGTAGGAGATCACGTCACCTACAACGGCCGGGCTCTGAACAGCCGAAGCGTCAGCCGACTTGGTGAACTGCAGTGCCGGAGACGGGGTCAACGGGGTGTCCGTCTTACCCGGCGGTGGAGTGACGGCAGGGCCGGACGGCGGGGTACCCGTAGAGGTTGCCTCGTTGACCACATGACCCGCATCGATGTCGGCCTGGGTGATCGCGTACGTTGCCGTAGCAGTTACCGTTTCGCCCGGCAGCAACTCACCGGAGGTTCCCGGCCAGGTGTAGCTCAGCGCGGACAGACCCGCGAGCGGATCGTTGATGGTGACACCGCTCAGCTTCACGTTCCCCGTGTTCTTGGCCGTGAAGGTGTAGGTGATCAGGTCGCCCACAACAGCCGGGTCCTTGATCGCGGAAGCGTCAGCGGACTTGGTGAACTCCATGGCCGGAGCCGGGGTCAACGGGGTATCCGTGGTTCCCGGAGGAGGCGTGACCGGGGTGCCGGTCGGAGGAACACCAGTGGTGGTGGCGCTGTTGGCAACGTGACCCGCATCGATATCCGCCTGGGTGATCGCGTAGCTTGCCGTCGCAGTCACCGTCTGGCCGGGAAGCAGGATCCCCTGCACGCCGGGCCACGAGTAGACCAGCGGAGACAGGCCCGCCAACGGATCGTTGATGGCCACGTCCGTGAGGGTGACATTGCCCGTGTTCTTCGCCGTGAACGTGTAGTTGATGCGATCGCCTACAACACTCGGGGCCTGGACGCCGGACGGGTCAGCCGTCTTGGTGAACTCCATTGCGGGGCCAGGCGTCAGCGGGGTATCCGTTCCTGACCGCGGCGGGGAGATCGCCGGGCCGGTGGGCGGATTGCCTGCGCTGGTCGCCCAGTTCACAACATGGCCGGCATCGATGTCAGCCTGCGTGATCGCGTAGCTTGCCTTCGCAGTCACGGACTGGCCAGGCTGCAACTCACCGGGAGTGCCGGGCCAGGTGTAGCTCAGCGGAGACAAGCCAGCCAGCGGATCGTTAATCACCACGCCAGTCAGTTTCACGTTGCCCGTGTTCTTCGCCTCGAACGAGTACGTGATGACATCCCCAACCTGGGACGGGTTCTGGACACCGGAAGCATCCGCCGTCTTGGTCAAGGTCATGTCCGGACCAGGAGTCAACGGAGTGTCCGTGCTTGCCGGCGGCGGGGTTACCGCGGGGCCCGTGGGCGGGTTGCCCGTCGTGGTCGCCGTGTTCGCCACGTGGCCTGCGTCGATGTCAGCCTGCGTAATGCCGTACGTTGCCGTTGCAGTCACAGACTGGCCGGGCTGCAGCTCGCCCGGCGTACCGGGCCAGGAGTAAACGAGCGCGGACAGGCCTGCCAGGGGGTCGTTGATGGTGACGCCCGTGAGCTTCACGTTGCCGGTGTTCTTGGCGGTGAAGGAGTAGGTGACCTGGTCGCCCACAACAGCGGGGCTCTGGATCGCTGAAGAATCAGCGGACTTGGTGAGCTCCATCGCCGGAGCCGGAGTCAGCGGTGTATCCGTGCCGGCGGGCGGAGGAGTAACCGACGGACCGTTGGGCGGAGTGCCCGTGGTGGTCGCAGTGTTGACTACATGACCCGCATCGATGTCGGCCTGCGTGATCGCGTACGTTGCCGTCGCGGTCACGGACTGGCCCGGTTGCAGGGTTCCTGCGGCTCCGGGCCACGTGTAGCTGAGTGCGGAAAGGCCAGGCAGCGGGTCATTGATCACAACACCCGTCAGCGCAACATTTCCCGTGTTCTTCGCTTCGAAGGTGTACGTGATGATGTCACCAACGCGCGAAGGCTTCTGTACAGCGGAAGCGTCCGCCGACTTGGTCAGTGCCATGTTTGCCGAAGGAGTGACCGGGGTGTCCGTTCCAGCCGGCGGCGGAGTTACGGCAGGACCGGTGGGCGGGTTGCCCGTGGTGGTCGCCGAGTTAACAACATGGCCGGCGTCGATATCAGCCTGCGTGATTGCGTACGTTGCCGTCGCAGTCACTGACTGGCCGGGCAGCAGCTCACCGGCAGTACCGGGCCAGCTGTACGTCAACGCAGACAGGCCAGCCAAAGGATCGTTGATCGCAACGCCCGTCAGCTTCACGTTGCCCGTGTTCTTGGCCTCGAACGTGTAGGTAATTACGTCCCCAACCTTGGAGGGGTTCTGGATCGCCGAAGCGTCAGCCGACTTTGTCAGGCTCATCTCCGGTCCCGGGGTCAGCGGAGTATCAGTGGTTCCGGGCGGAGGAGTGACCGGAGGACCGGTAGGAGGATTACCCGAAGTGGTGGCCGAGTTGGCCACATGTCCCGCGTCGATGTCCGCCTGGGTGATGGCGTATGTTGCCATTGCCGTTACGGTTTCACCCGGAAGCAGAGTGCCCGGGGTTCCCGGCCACGAGTAGGTGAGGTTGGACAGGCCGGCGAGGGGGTCGTTGATGACCACACCGGTCAAGTCCGTGTTCCCGGTGTTCTTCGCCCTGAACGTGTAGGTGATCACGTCCCCGACCCGCGAAGGTGACTGAACTGCCGAAGCGTCAGCGGACTTGGTGAACTCCATGTTCGGAGCAGGCTGCGCGGTATTGGTCAGCACGCAGTCGATGTCCGCACCAGCCACCGGCGTCAAGGCCAGGGAGCCGGTGAAGGCGGCACCGGAGGGCAGCCCCGGCTGGAGGCCGTTGGCATCCGTACACGTGATCGCTTGGGCGTAGCCTGCCAGTCCGTTACCGGACTCCGTCAGGTAGTAAGGGCTTCCGGCAGCAGCAACATACTTGCCAGTGGTACCCGAGCCGGCGGCAACAGTGGTAACCGTTCCCGCCGTGGTGGAGTTGGCAGTGCTGTTGACCACTGCGCCGGTTGCCGAGCCTGAGCGGATCTCCATGGTGAACTGGTCGGAATCACTCAGGCGGGGAGCATCCAGCGCCTTGCTCAGTGCGATGCGCGGAGCCTTGACCACCAGGGTGGCATCAGCCGGCGGGTTCAGGTTGGTCTGGATGTTCGCAGCACCGTTGACGTAGGTTCCTTCGGTGTCCGAGGTGACGTCCACGGTGATGGTGCACGATTCCTGCCCACGGGCAAGGTCGCCGCCGGTAACGGAGATGACTCCGCTGCCTGCAGTGGCCACCGTGCTCAGCGGTGCGCCGGCAGTCTGAACACACGTGCCGCCAATGTTGGGGGCTCCGGCAACAACCAGCCCGGCCGGAAGAGTGTCCGTGATGGACCAGTCGTCCTTGGCGTTGAGTTCGCTGGTGTTGGTCACCGTCAGCGTCAGCGTGGACGCCTGGCCCGGGCCGATCAGCGACGGTGAGAACGACTTGTCCAGCTGCGGAGTCACGTCAACCAGGCGCACGTTGTCGAACGCGCCGTCGTTGCCGTTGGTGGTGCCGTTGTTGTTCCACATTTCCAGGCCCATGGATGAACCCACGGACTGGAAGGCCTGGTTGGTGGTCATCGAGTTGATGTTGACCGTCTTGGTGACTGTGCCGAACACGCCGCCAATGTCGCTGGTGACTTGCTGCTGGTACGCCTTGACGTTCGGGTCAGACGAGGTCTGGCACCCGTTGACCGGATCACCGATGGGAGTCACGGTTCCATCAGCGTCGATCTTCGCGAACTGGTAGGAGGGGTCCGCAGATGCCGCCATGCAGTTGATGTAGGCCGTATCGACGCCAAAAGTGTAGTAGTGGCCAGCCGTGGTGGCCACGGGGTTGACCGTCTTGAACATCACGCCGAACTTGGGGCCAGCCGGGATGAGCGCACAGAAACCTGTGGTTGTGGGGGTCGAAGGGCACTCCGTGAAGGAACTCGTCACATGCTCGGTGTCCGGCGATCCGGGAGTGAACTGCTGCCCCATGCCTTTGGCGAGCATGCGCAACTGCTGGTAACTGCGGCGGGTTCCGTTCTCGGCACAGCGGTCCTCCGTTCCGGAACCAGCAGTACCCGATACTGCCCACGGAGGCGTATCGGTGTTGCCGTAGCTCAGGATGACGCCATTGCAGCGTGCGCCATCAATCCAGGTGGGTGAGCCCGTGTACGTCTGCCCCGAGGCACCCACGTACGTCGTGGAGCCGGGCGCGGAGTAGGACTGGGCTCCGAGCGGCGTATTGTCGATGCCGTTCTCGAAGTCTTCATTGAAGACCACGGTGCCGGGCTGGGTGACGCCTGGGGTCCCCGGAACTGTGGCGGTGGCCGGTGGCGCCAACGCGCCACCTACCCCTAACGAAATGATCGCCGCAGCGAGGATGCCCGCTAACAGCTTTCGTGGACGTGTATGTGTCATGGATTCTCTTGGTTTCTCTAGGTCACGCAAGGGCCGGGGCCACCTAAGACCCTGGCTCTGGCTCGGCTGTTCGCCATTGATCCAGTACGCGCAACCAATGATTCGTGTCGTCGAAAGCCGGACAACCTCCAACGCGGCCGACATGGGCGACCTAGTGCTCCTGTGGAGGCAACCCGAGAAACGTGACGCGAGAATTCAGAAAAAGTTCAAAAAGTTTGGGAACGACCTAGTGGAACGTGTTGGTGAACGTCTTGGTAACGATGTCTTGCCCGCCCAAACGGTAGTCCAGCGTCCCCAGGGACGCCGACTGGGGCAGGGAAACTCCCACCACGAAGTGAAGACTCGAAGGATCCAGTTGGCTGGAAGTGCACCGGATCTCGCGTGCGCCGGAAGCCACACAATCCCAGCCGGCGGGCACAGTGGTCCTGCCGGAGATAAACGTCGCGTCATCCGGGAGTGTGAAGACTGCCTCACCCGACGTCGGCGTGCCGGCGCCGGACAGGGAAAAGTCCACCGTGAGGTCGCGCTCAACGGCGTTCGGTCCGGGAACGGAGGCAAATGTGGCCTCAACCGTTTGGAAGACCGTGCCCGGGGTTGCCGGAGGCGAGGCCACCGGCGTCGACGTCACCACTGCGGAGTCGATGACGCTTGCCTTCCGCTGGAGCACGGGAAGGTCGGGAACGACGACGGCGGGTTCCCGCGGTGTGGCGACCGGCGGGACCGCCGGGGGTGCTTCCACCGCAGGCGGAGCCGGCGCGGGGGCAGCAGTGCTGGGCGCAGCAGGAAGGGTGGGTGCATCCGGAACCGCAGGCTGCACCGGAGGAGCACTGCGGGCCCCGGCCACCGTCGAGTCGGACACCGGTTGAAGGAGCCAGGCAGCGACTCCCGCCACGGCCACTGCTGCGACGGCTGCCGCAACCACCACCTTGGACAGGGCACCGGAGCCCTTGCCCGCGCCCGAGGTGGGCAGGGCCGCCGTCGTACCGCCGGCAACGGAACCCACGGATCCTGAGGCCAATGCCGCCGCCGCGCCAGGGGTGAACGCGATGCCTGCGACCAGAGGGAAAAGGAGGCCGCGCATCCGGCCTTCCACGTCACTAAGTTCCACCAGGAGGGCTGTGCACTGTGGGCAGGACTCCAAGTGGGAACTGACCTTTTCCTGCGAGGAGCGCTTCAACGCGTTGCGCGCGTATTTCCCCAACTGGCTGGCATATTCGTCGCAGGCTTCATCCACTGTCTGGCTGATGTGGTGCTGCAGGTAGGCCTGGCGCAGGCCTTCCCTGGCACGGATGGCAAGGGAAGAGACGCCGTTGGGGCTCAGGCCCACAAAGGGTGCGGCTGCCGCGGGCTTCAACCCTTCGATGTCCAGATGCCAGAGGACCGCCTGCCAGCGTTCGGGCAGCGATTTGAAGGCCTTGGCCATGGTGCTCGACTCGAACTCGATCAGCACGGTGTCCGCGTCATGGACCGCCGAATCGAGGATGCTGTCGTCGGTGGCCATGGGCGTCCGCCTGGCCTTTTTGTTCCGTTCGTAGGCAGTGCGCCGCACGACGGTCAGGAGGTAGGACCGGAAGAACTCCTTGGGCCCTTTTCCGTCCTTCAATGACTGGAAGATCGACGCGAAAGATTCAGCAACCACGTCATCGGCGTCGCTGGGGTTGTCGGTTTGCTGCCGGGCAACGTAGTGGGCAATCGCGAGGTGCCGGTTGTAGAGGGTGTCGAAAGCTTCCGTCGCTCCCTGGCGCACCAGATCCAGGAGTTGGGGGTCGCTGTCCACACCCGCAGTCAGGGACGACCCCCCACGTGTTCCCATCTCTAATGCTTGGTCCATAAGCAGTAGTGTGACATCAGATTGTCCGCTGACTTGAATCGAAGGTTACTTACGACTATAAGGGGGTCAAAATTTCTCCCGGAACGGCAACACAAAGCTCACCCCAACGCCACTAAGTCTTCATGAGGCCCCTCATCGCTGCATCAAGATCCGTCCGCCACGGCGCGAACCGCGGCCTCTCTGTGGCCAAAATTGCCGGATCCGCGCGGAAACCCGGGCAATCGGGGGTCCGTCTGGGCTCTCCGCCAGGGAGCCGTACCGGGACGATTTCACGGAAGCTCCGGGTGCGCCACGTGAAGCTCGTTTACGGCGCGGACAAAACTACAGCCGTTCCTGGAGACACTGTCATCTTCACGGCGTGGATCAGCAACGGCTCCAAAAGTCATCTTCGTAACATTTGTCTTATTCCGCGATCGTTCACCAACGAGGCCATGGAAGCGCTGACTTACGCATCCAGCCCGGCCCGCGAGGACCTGGCAATTTCGTCGTTGGCACCGGGCGAAGGGGTTATGCGGAGTTTCTCCTACCGGGTCACCGCGGTGGACCACTCCCATGGGGGCAGCCTGGTCAGCGCCATGCAGGTCCGGGCCTCGTGCCTGGGCCGGCTGGTCACGGACGAACACGATGCGATCGTTTCCCTGACCGGAACCCGGACTCCCTGGCCGGTGCGGTCCACCCGTCCGGGCCTGGGGCATTGGAGTTCCACGCCGGTCACGTCCGTCAAGCCCCGGCGCCGGCCGCGTCGGCTGGCCAACGCCGGGATGCTGAAGCGCTAGTCGTTGTCCGGTTCACCCACAGGCTTCTCGGCGGGCCAATCGACGTCCTGCTCATAGCCCTCATGCTTTTGCAGATAGGAAGCGATGTAAGGGCAATGGGGAATGATGCGCTTGCCGGAGGCCACCACGTCGTCCAGGGCGAAGTGGGCCAGGACCTTCGCCAGCCCTTGGCCCTTGAACTGCGGCTTGGTCTCGGTGTGGGTGAAATCGATGTGACCAGGCCTGTCGATGAACTGGGAGATGACGGCCAGCTCCCCGTCGACGTGGAGTTCGTAGCGGTGGAATTTGTCGTTGCGGACTGTGGTAACGCCAGCGCGGAACGAGTCGGCCAAGGAGTCGGTGTGTCGGTCATGATTCGAGATTGGCACGTAAACCTCGCGCTGGCAACGTGGGCTCCCCCAGCAGCTTCCGGGGCGGCAGCACCGGCGTCGGAACCCTCCCCAAGAGCAGGACGGCGAGCGCGAAGCACGCCGCTCCCCCACCCAGCAGCGCCAGCGTCAGGCCATTAAGGGCGGCATCCAACACCGGCAGGAAAACCACGACGCCGGCAGTCACCACCGCGGTCCGGGAGGGACCACGGGCGTGGCTGGCCGCCGTCGGACGGTTTTCCAGCCGGCCGAAGACAAGGATGACGGGTACCAGCAAGGCGACCACGGCGAAGAAGACCGGGATCCGGCCCCACCACCATTCCGCCAACTCCGGCGACGGTTTGGGAAAGTCAGTGAGCAGGAGCAGCGCCGACATACCCACCAAGAGCGGCAAATGCCACAGGTAGACCGTCATGGCCCGCCGTCCCGCAACGGCGATCAGCGCGTGTATCCAGCTGACTGAGCCCAGCCAACGGATGCCGTTGTGGAGCAGTTGCAAGGTAGCCGCTTGGGAGATACCGAGAAGCAGCAGGCAATAGTTGGGCGGGTTGATGTTCTCCACCATGTTGCCGGGATAGATGGCCACGCCGGTCACCACACCGAGCACCAGGTTGCTTGAGGCTATGGCACCGATCAGCCACGAGCGGCTGCGGTCCTGGAAGAAGCCGTCGGCCATGAGAAAACCCAATTGCTGGACCGCACACCAGACGAAGACCATGTTGACGAAAGCCAGCACCGGGATGGCTCCGCGCAGCGAATCCACCGTAATGATGAGGGCCGCCAGGATGCCGAAGGTCAGCCGGGGTGCGCGTTGGTGGAAACGGGCCATCAGGGGAATGCTCACCTGGGCTGTGAGGTAAGCGGCCAGGAACCACAGCGGCATCGCTGCACCCGTTGCCATCAATTGGATCACCTGCGGATGGACGCCCAGCAAAAGGGCTGTCCACAATCCCGCCCACATGACTGCAAGCAAGGCCATGGCGGGGCGCACCAGCCGCAGGAGGCGCACTTGGGCGAACTGGAAACCCGTTCCGCCCCGGGCCTGCAGGCGGCGCCAGGATTGCAGTCCCGTCATCCCGCCCATCACGAAGAACAGCGGAACGATCATGAGCACCCACACCACGGGCGTGAACCAGCCTTGGTCCATCAAGGTGTTGGCTGTGGTCACCGTTCCGTCCCTGTGGAGGACCGGGCTGACCATCATGCAGTGGGCGGCCACCACCAGGAGCAGGCAGGTGAAGCGGACAAGGTCGATCGCTGGGTCCCGCCGCACGGCCATGGCCTGTCCGGCGGGAGTTTCCAGATGCCGTGGATCCTCCATGGCCCTCCCAACCTCGTGCTGCCTCCATTCTCCGCCCGGCACGCACAGGGGGCCAGCGATCAACCCGCCGTGCGCCGGACCAGTCGTTCCCTTTCCACCGGATCCACGGCGGCTGCGCAGGCCGCGGCAGCCAGCCCGAAGGACGCGTCGAGGGCAGCCAGGTCTGCGCTGGCGGAGGCCCCGAAGGCCGCGAATCCGGCAGTGTGGTGGGCGGCGCCGCGCACCTCGTAGCCGACCATGGGGTGGATGCTCGGCACGGCCCGGGAAACGTTGCCCATGTCCGTGGAGGCCACGGGGGCTGTGTCGACGGAGACCCTCCTTCCCCGGCCTTCCATGGCTGAGCGGTAGGCGGCGGAAAGGAACGCGTCCTGGTTGAGTTCCGCGTAGTCATTGCCGTGCTGGGTAATCTGGAGCGTGCAGCCGCTTGCCAAAGCACCGGCTTCCAGGCATCGCCTGGTCTTGTCCTGGATGATCCTGAGTTGGTCGATGCTGGGAGCCCGCATTTCGATGCTGGCGCGGGCACGGTCCGGGATCACATTCACTGCGCTCCCCCCTTCGGTAACAATCAGCGACACGATGGAACCCGGGGGCAGTTGCTGCCTGGCGTACGCGACAGCCGTTTGGGCGATCATCAATCCATCGAGGGCGTTGACTCCATCCCACGGCGAGGCGGCGGCGTGGGCGGGCAAACCTTCGAACAGCACGTCCCACATGCCCATCGCCAGCGAGGTCCCGCCCACGACGTCGCTTGCCGCAGCGTGCGCCATCATGGCCAGCGATACGTCATCGAAGAAGCCTTCCTCAAGGAGGTCCACCTTTCCGCCGGTGGTTTCTTCGGCGGGAGTTCCCAGGACTTTGACCGTCATGCCTGCCCGGTCCGCGACGGCCGCCAAGGCCAATGCTGCGCCCACGGCACTGGCGGCGTTCACGTTGTGTCCGCAGGCGTGCCCGATCGCGGGAAGGGCGTCGTACTCGACGCATAGTGCCACCACCACGTCCCCGGTTCCGTAGCGGGCGCTGAAGGCCGTCGGCAGTCCCGGCTGAACGGCGTCGAAGGTGAATCCGGCCTTCCGCAGCAGCTTCCGCACGCGCTTCGCCGCACGGACCTCCTGCCCGCCCAGTTCCGGATCGGCGTGGATGGCGTGGCTGAGGTCAAGGAGGTCCGCCTTCCAGCGTTCCACCGCTTCGCCCAGTTCCGCTCGCACGTCTCTTTGGGTTGCTTGCACGACGGCGGTACCCGGCTTGCTGCTGCCAACTACGGTACTCATGCGCTCACCTCCTCGACGGCACGCCTGGGGTACCGCGCACTGGCCACTGCTGCGACCAGGGCAGCGGCAGCAAGCGCTCCCCAGATGCAGAACAGCCCCGTTTGGGAGATATGCCCGGACTCCACAAAGGCCGACGAGATCAGCTTCACTACCGCCGCCCCCACGGCGATTCCCACGGACAACCCCAGCTCGTTGAGCCCGGCCGCCGTCGAGGTTTCCTCCAGTGGAACGCCTTCCACGGAAAGGGCCCGCGTGCCCGCCTGGTACATTCCCAGGCTCACGTTGAACAGTGCGAAGCCCACGCAGTACCCGGCGAAGGAGGTGTGCGCGAAGGCCATGACCAGGAAACCACAGGCCAACAGGAGGCCGGCCGCCACGAGAGTGGCGCGCTCCCCGAACTTTCGCATGGCCTTGGCCGTCAACAGTGAGGACACGAGGGACAGCACCGAGGCCAGTGCCAGGACAATGGCGATCATGAGCGGGCTCAACGCAAAGCCGTAGCCCGATTTTTCGGGAGATGAATGCAGGAAGATTCCGTTGGTGCCGAAATAGCTGATGGAAGCGAATCCGAAGAAGAAGGTGGCGAGCGAAATGGTCCGGATGCGCGGGTTGGCCAGCATCCTCAGGTCCATGAACCGCCGGCCCGATCCGGCCCTGAAGTCGCGCCGGGCCCAGTAACCCAGAAGCAGCAGGCCCGCGAGGCCGGCGCCAACAGTGCGGATATCCAGCCAGCCCCATTCCGGTGCCATCGAGAGCGCCACCACAAAGCCGATCAGGCCCAGCGAGCAAGCCAGCAACGGCGCAAGGGCGATTCCCTCACGAGTCGGGACCCCGGCGTCGGGCAGGACGAACGAACTGACCAGTGCGAGCAACGCGAACGGGACGGCGACCCAGAACCCAAGGGTCGGATCGGCGACTCCGACGATTCCCGCGAGCAGCCCACGCGCTCCCACCATGATCATCAGCATGCCGATCATGACGCTGACCCCCGTGCGGGTGTGGCTTGGACTGCTGACCCGGAGAATGCCCATCATGAGCGGGATGAAACCCACCACGCAGGTCAGCATCACAACGCCAAGGGTCACGGTCCAGAGCGACGGCCACAGCGCCATCATCAGCACCCCGGCCGTCACGATCGCGGTAGACCAACGCAATACCAGCCTGTATCCGTAGCTGTCGCCGAGCCGGGAAATGATCGGCGTGAGGACTGCGAAACTCACGTTGGAGATCAGGAAGATGCCGTTGATAGTGGGATCGTCGATCTCGAATACCGGTCCCAGCGCGGGAAGGATCGGATTCAGGTATCCCTGGGTGACGCCGCTGAGAGATTCGATCAGCGCCATGGCCAGGATCATCCCGGCGATGGTCCTGCGCGCTGTGGTCTCTGTAGCCGGAGGAGCTGTGTTGCTTGCCATGTAGGTCCTAGTGTCGTGAGGTGGTGATGCGAGTCACAACACTAGGTTCAGCGACTACACTTGCCATGAAATTGTTTGGATTGCTTGTTTTCTGGGGTATCAATGCACGAATCAGCCATGATCGGCGAGCTGGATCTCGAAATCGTGAATGCCCTCCAGATCAACCCCAGGGCCGAATGGAGCAGGATCGCGGACGCTTTGGGACTCTCCGCGCCAACCGTGGCACGCCGATGGAGTTCCCTCGCGGAACAGGGCCAGGCATGGATCACCCCTGCGCCCGGTCCCCGTTATCTGAACGCAGGCTGGTCCGCGTTCATTCACCTTTCCTCTGCACCCGGCGACAGCCAGGCCCTCATCGAACGTGTCTGCGCTGAGCCGGCGTTCGGCACTGTCTCCTTGGTCACGGGTTCGCACGACCTCTTTGTGGATTGCTTCGCCTCAAGCCACGAGGAACTCATGGACATCGTCACGGGATCCTTCCCCCAACTGCCCGGGGTGACGCATCGCGAAGTTGTTTTCGTCACCAAGCTGTACAGGCAGGCCTCGGAGTGGCGAAGCGGAACCTTGGAACCGGCACGAGCCAGGCTGGTCTCCGCAGTGCCGCCGGCCGAGCAGCCGGGGTATTCGCCGGACCACCTGGACGCCGCGTTGCTCGTGGAACTGGCCAAGGACGGACGGGCGAGCTGGGCGGAACTGGGCGCGTCCTGCGGCGTTTCGCCACAAACGGCGCGGCGCCGGGTGGAGCGTTTCCTGGCAACCGGCTACATCACGCTGCGCTGTGACGCATCAACGGCAGCGCAACAGGGACTGCGCGAGGTCACCCTGGTGCTCAACGTTCCAGCGCAGTACGTCGACGACGTCGGCCGCTACTTCGCCGGGCTGGGCAACTGCCGACTCAGCGCACAGGTCCTTGGCGCGCAGAACCTGCTGGTCACCCTCTGGGTGCGGGACTACCTGGAAGCCCAGGCCTACGAACACGAGTTGGCTCAACGCGCACCCGGAAGCCTGGTCATCTCGCGCCAGGCCGTAGTGCGGACCTACAAGCGGCTCGGGCACCTGCTGGACGCGTCCGGCCGAAGCACCAGCGTGGTACCGCTGCCACTGTGGACGGCACACTGATTCACAGGAAGGGCGCGGCTTAAAGCGGCGAATAAAACGATAGACTGATGCCAGTAAGCCTGGTGGCGACGACCGGCCTCCGCCTACTGGAAGAACCTCGGTGGGTCGCTCTGGACGGTTTGGCGAATCACCGGCAGGATCAGTGCCATGACTACCTCCATTTTCGTGAACCTGCCTGTCAGCGACCTTGATGCGTCCAAGGCGTTCTACACCGCCCTTGGGTACACCATCAACCCGAACTTCACCGACGAGACCGCGGCCTGCGTGGTCTTCAGCGACACGATCTACGCCATGTTGCTCACGCACGCGAAGTTCAGCGAGTTCACCAAACAGCCCATCGCCGATACAAAGAATTCGACGGCGGCCATCGTCGCCCTTTCGGCGGACAGCCGTGAAGCCGTGGACGAACTGGCCAACAAGGCACTCGAAGCGGGCGGCTCGGAAACCTACGACGCCCAGGACCTCGGCTTCATGTACAGCCGCGCGTTCCGCGACCTCGACGGCCACCACTGGGAAGTCCTGTGGATGGACGAAGCTGCAGCGCAGGCCGGTCCCCCGGAGCACTAAGAAGCAACGCTTTAGAGGAGGGCCAGGACTCCCAGTACGACGGCGATCAGCGGCGTGATGCCCTGCGTGGTGGCGGCGCGGAGGTACTTCCGCCCGCTGGCCGCGAGGACCAGGGCCGCCAAAAGCATGGATCCGCACGAGCTGAAAACGAGGGTCCAGCCCACCTGCGGCGCACCGGCCCACACTGCGACGATACCCACCAACGCACCGATGGCAAGGAACAGGTTGTAGAAACCCTGGTTGTAGGCCAGTGACCTGGTGGTTTCGGCGTCGGCCTGCGAGGTGAGGCTGAACCGCTTCCACGTGGCGGGCTTGGTCCAGGTGATGGACTCCATGGTGAAGATGTACACGTGCAGCAGGGCCGCAATCAGGGCAAAAATCAGGGAGGCCAGAGTCATGTGATGATCCTAGCCTCCCTGATTTCTGCCAACCGGACTTAGGTGCTGAGTAGCTCCAGCGTGGCTTCCGCGAATCCCGCTGCCGAAGAGTTCCACCGAGCCAGCAAGCCCTGCAGGTTCTCGCCGTCCGCGCGGTGGGCCGTGGTTTCGGACTCCAGCGTGGCGAGGATGCCCGTGCGGAGTTCCGTGTTGAAGTTCACCTTGCCCACACGCAGGGAAGGAGCCTTGGCCAGCTCATCGGCGGGGATCCCGGAAGCACCGTGAAGCACCAGCGGGACGTCCGTCCGGGACGCTACGTCCTGCAACACATCCCAGCGGATATTGGGCTCACCCTTGTACTTTCCATGCACGTTCCCCACCGCGACGGCCAGCAGTTGCGCGCCGGTACGTGCAACGAAGTCCGCCACCTGCGAAGGGTCAGTCAACCCCGCGACTGACGTGCCGGCGTCGTGCGTGTCCACCGAGGCGCCGAACGCTTTATCCTCGTCGCCGGCCAGGCCGCCCAGTTCCGCTTCAAGCACGACGTCGGTGCGACCGGAAGCGTCCAGCATGGCACGGACTTCGCGGACCAGAGCGATGTTGTCCTCGTAGGCCAGCGACGAACCGTCGGCAAGTACGGCGTCAGCACCGGCGGCCACGGAATCCCGGATCACGGCAAGGTCCGAGGCATGGTCCAACTGGACCGAGACGGGGACGCTGGCTGAATCCGCCAAGCCGCGCAGCGCGGCGATGAGCCGCAGACCGTTCTGGGTGGACGCGGTCTTCGGAGCCACCAGCAGGATGACGCCGAGCCGGGCCTCCTCCGCCGCAGAGACGACGGCCAGCGCAGTGGTGAAGTCGTAGCAGGTGAAGGCAGGAACAGCCGAGCCGGACGAAAGGGCAGAGCTGACCAGTTTGTCCAGGGAGGCACGCATCAGTGGGCCAGGCCTCCCACCAGGATCCATGCAACGTAGGTCAGGACGAAGCCTGCCAGGCCAAGGATGGTGGTCAGGACGGTCCAGGTCTTGAGGCCGTCGGAGACTGTGAGGCCGTAGTAGCGGATCACGGTCCAGAAGCCGGCGTCGGTCACGTGGGACAGGCCAAGGGCACCGAAGCCAATGGCGATCACGATCACGGCGATCTGGGCGGGCGAGTAGCCACCCTCCATGACGGCGGAGGTGAGCAGGCCCGTCGTCGTCACGATGGCGACGGTGGCCGAACCCTGGGCGGCGCGGAGGGCGAGGGAGATGATGAAGCCGAGCACGATCACCGGGAGTCCGAGGCTGTCCAGGGTGTGGGACAGCGCAGCGCCGATGCCGGAGGTGCGGAGGACTTCACCGAACACGCCACCGGCTGCGACCACCATGAGGATGGAGGCGATGGGAGGCAGCGCGCCTTCGAAGATTTCGCCGGTTTCCTTGAGGGACCAGTGGCGGCGGACAGCCAACAGGAAGAAGGAGAGCGCCACGGCTACGAGCAGTGCGAAGAACGGGTTGCCGATGAACGAGGCGACGCCGTACCAGTAGTTGTCCTTGGCGATGGTCAGCGTACCAACGGTGCCGAGGAGGATCTGGACGATCGGAGCGGCGATCAGGAACATGATGAGGCCGGGACGCGGCGGAGCGATGGCACGGGCGCCGGGGCCGTCGTGGCCTACGTGGACCAGGGAGTCGGAACCGAACTCGTCAACCTGCTGCTTGACGCCGGGAAGGAGCTCGTAGTCCTTGCGGTTCATGATGCTGGCAACCCAGTAGGACAGGAAACCGAGCGGGATGCAGATGATGAGCGAGATCAGGGTGATGAGTCCAATGTCGGCACCGAAAACGCCGGCGCCGGCAACGATGCCCGGGTGCGGCGGAACGGCCACATGGATGGACAGCATGATGCCGGCCATGGGCAGGCCGAACTTGATGGGGTGGACGTTGGCGATCTTCGCGAACGCATAGACGATCGGGACCAGGACGATCACGCCGACTTCGAAGAACACCGGAATCGCTACGAGGAAGCCGACGGCGGTGAGGGCAATGGCGACGCGCTTGGCCCCGAGCTTCTCGGTGAAGTGCGTGGCCAGCGACTGGACGCCGCCCGAAACCTCGATCATGCGGCCGAGGATGGCGCCGAGGGCAATGAGCAAGGCGACCTTGCCCATGGTGCTGCCCACGCCGTTGGTCACCACGGTGAAGATGTCCTTGAGCGGGATCTGCGCGGCAACGCCAACCAGGATGCTCACGGCAAGGAGGGCCACGAAAGCCTGGATCTTGAAGCGGATGATCAGCACCAGCAGCAAGGCGATGCCTGCGGCGGCGATGGTCAGCAGCAGCGGAGTACCCAGCTCCACTGCGGGCTTGATGGCGGGCGCGTCGGCCGCACGGACCATCAACGAGTTGATGAGGGGATTCATTTGGGGAGTGTCTCCTTTGACATACCAGTCTAGAGAAGACCGGCAAAGGTGGCGACGACGGCGAAGGGGGGACCGCCGTCGTCGCGGGTTTTACTGGGGGTGCTTAACGCTGGGGTGCTGGAAAGCGGGAGTGCTTAGGCAGTGCGCTTGGCGGGCGCGACGACCTTGATGACGGCGGAGTCGTCGGCGGCGGCGAGGCCCTGGGCCTGGCCGAGGAGGTAGAGCTGTTCCGCAGCTGCGGCCACAGGTGCGGCGAGGCCGGCGGCGCGGGTTGCCTTACCTACGATGCCCATGTCCTTCACGAAGATGTCCAGGCGGCTAAGGACCTCGGCACCGTCTTCGGTGTAGGCCTCCAGGATGCGGGGGCCGCGGTTGGAGAGCATGAACGAGCCTGCGGCGCCTGCTTCGAGGGCGGCCAGGGTCTTGGCCTGGTCCAGGCCGAGGGCGTCGGCGAGGGCCATGGCTTCGGCGGCGGCGGCGATGTGCACGCCGCACAGGAGTTGGTTGACGGTCTTGAGGGCCTGGCCGTCGCCGGGCTTGTCGCCAACGATGCTCAAGGTGGAGGCCAGGAGCTCCAGCGCGGGGCGCGCCTTTTCGAGTGCTTCGGGCTCTGCGCCGACCACGATCAGGAGGTCGCCTTCACCGGCACGCTTCGGGCCGCCGGACAGCGGGGCGTCAACCAGCGAAACACCGTACTCGGCCAGCTTGGCGACCGTGGCCGGGATGGCTTCGGTGCCAACAGTGCTGCCCAGGATCACGACCGCGCCCGGCTTCAGGACCGAAGCCACGCCGTTCTCACCGAAGAGGACATCGTTGAGCTGCTCGCCATTACGGACAGCAAGGAGCAGCGCGTCAGCGTCCTGCGAGGCTTCGCGGGCGGAAGCGAAGGTCTTGATGCCGGCTTCCGCTGCGAGGTCCAACCGGGGTTGCGCGATATCGAAGCCGTGCACGGTCAGCTCGGACGCGAGGCGGGTAGCCATGGGCAGGCCCATGGCGCCGAGGCCCAGGACGGTGATGGTGTAGTTGCTGCTGGTCATGAGGTTCTCCGTTGAATTTCTTGCTGTTAGAACGAGGTGCTGAGTTTGCGGGTGACCTGGGCGAGGGACTGGTCGTCGCCCACGTTGCCCGCGAAAACGATGTAAGGGATGCCCTTCGCCGGGCCGTCCACAGGCTCCCAGAGGGAGACGATGCCGGGGAGCATGGGGCCGCGGACAATTCCGTGGCGGATTTCCAGGCCGTGCGCGGCAACGTCCGAGGACGTGATGCCGCCCTTGGCGATGACGAACCGCGGCGGGAACGTCTTCAGGGTCCGGTTCACCACGGCCACGACGGCGGCCGAGACCGTGCGGGCGATCTTAAGGCTCGCTGCGGCGTCGTCGGTCTTGATGAGCAGGCGGCTGGTGTGGACGATCACGTCACCTTCGCGGAGGGCGTTGACGACGTCGGACACGACGGTGCCGATGAAGGCATCGGCGGCCGCTTCGGTTTCGGCGGCGAGGAGCTTCTCGACGTCGATCTCGATGATCCGGGCGCTGCTGTGGTCCTTGGTAAGGACGTTCAGCTGTCGGGTGGTCAGGCCCACGTGGGAGCCCACAACAATGAGCCCGCCGGCTGTGGAGGGGGTGTTGCCCGCGTAGGCCTCTTCGCCGGTGAGGGCTTCGCGGATGTCCTGGCCGATGCGGCCGCGGACGAACGGCGGACCAACACGGTAGAGGAGCTTCTTGCCGCGGCGTTCTGCTTCTTCCAGGCCAAGGGCCAGGGCGCGGAAGTCGTTCTCGGTGACGATGTCGGCCACGATCGGGGTGGAATCGGTGGCGGACTCGATGGCGTCGGCGATGGCTTTGGCCGAAATGGACGGATCCTGCGCCGAGGCACCTGCACGGATGATGTTCAGGTCCAGGACGATGACGTTCCTTGCGGAGAATCGACCTTGCGACTTCTCCTCCACATACTTGGCCATCTCGGAGTTGCTGAAGCCGAAGGACGCGTCCTTGGCGAATTCGGTCTCGGCCACCGGGGTGAGGGCACCGGCGTCTTCTCCGGAGGCCCGCATGTAGTGCACACCGCCGATGGTGACGCGACCGGCGTCGGGGAATGCAGGCACAATCACCACACCGTCGGTACTTTCACCAGTCTCGGCGGCCACGGTGGCGGCGATGACGTCCGGTTCCAACGGGTAGTGGCCGCGGAGGGTCGAGTCGCTGCGGCTGACGAAGCCGAGCTTCACGGTCCCGGCGGCAGCAGCGAGGGCGTTGCGTACGATTTCCTCGTTACGGGCGGCTGCCTCTGCCGGGTCAAGGCTTCGGGTGTTGGTCAGCACGTACACGGCAGGCTTGGTCTGCTGTTCGCGGATGTGGGTGAAGGCCCACGCGAAGTCCTCAACGTCCCAACGGGTCAGGACCGCGAGATCGGCGACGGACTGCGTGCCGGTGGGGTCGTCATCCAGGACAACCAGGATTTTTGGTGTTTCGGCAGAGGACGCTGCAACGGCGTCGGCCACGAGCTGCGCGGGGATCTGGACTTCCGCCGGGAAAGCGGCCAGAACATCGGCTTCAAGGATCACGGGACACTCCATCGTGGGAAATCTGTGTGGCAATTTCGTGAATGTAAGATGTCGGACATCTAACATTTGAATGCTAGTGTGACACACGGCTACTGACTGCGCAAGGTGCCTCGCGTCACTACGCTGGAACCATGGCTGCATCCTCGTTTGTGGACGTGCGGACGCCGGAGAATCCCGCCCCGGACCACACGCCTGTGGTGCTGATCCACGGCTGGGCCTCCGGTTCGGTCTACTGGGAACCGCTGGCGTCGTTACTGCTCGACGCCGGGCGGCCCGTTTGGATCGTTGACCTCCCCGGGTATCACCCGGGCGCGGAGCTTCCAGGCGGAGTTGCGTGGACGTTGGACCTGGCCGCTGCCTCCGTCGCGGCTGCGATCGAGGCTGGGGAAGCCGGGCGCGTGCACTTGGTGGGCCACTCGATGGGCGGGAGCGTCTCTTTGACACTGACTGCGGCCAGGCCTGAACTCGTTGCCACGGTGACATTGGTGGGCATGGTCCCGGCGCCCCAAAGCGAGGGTTTCCGGCAGCTTCTCGAGTCACAACTGGAACAGGGCCTTTTTGACGAAAGAACCCGGGCCAAGCTCATGGACGCCTGGTATGGGGACCTCGCCGCGGAGGACAGGGAGCTGCTCGGCAGAGGATTCGACATTCCCTTCCCGGTGCTGGCCGCGAGCGCGAAGGCGGCCATGACCGGCGTCGAACCTTCAGTACCCGGGCGGGTGCAGGCGCCGCTGCTGGTCATCGCCGGAACCGGTGACCGCGTGCGGTCCATGGCGCAGATGGAGGCCTTCGTCGCGGTGGGGCCCAAACGGCGACTGAAGCCGGTTCCGGGGGCGGGCCACAACGTTCACTGGGAGCAGCCGGGTGTGTGCGCAACGACTTTGAATGAATTTTGGAGAACAAGCTGGCCACCGCCAGCGTAATATGTCTGACAACCATTCCGCCCGGAAGGAACATCCTTCGGGCGGACGGTCTGGAGTACAGAAATGGGGACTACATGGCGCGCAAGTCGCTGGTCGGCGTCGTAGCTGATGAGCTGCTGGACCGGATCGTTGCGGGCGAATTTCCGCCGGGGACCCTGGTCCCGGGCGAGCTTGAGCTCAGCGCCAAGCATGAGGTGAGCCGCATGACTGTGCGCGAGGCCATGAAGACCTTGGAAGCGCAGCGCATCCTCAGCGTCGAGCGTGGTCGCGGAACGTTCGTCAACCCGCTCAACCAGTGGGCTTCCTTGGAGGCCGTCCTCAGGGCAGCGTCCGAAGGAACCAAGGACGCGGAAGCAGCAGTCCAGCTCATCGAGCTCCGCCGCATGCTGGAAACCGGCGCGTGCGAACTTGCCGCCGAGCGCATCTCCGACCAAGACCTGGCCATCCTCGAAGAACACGTGGAGAAGATGCAGGCCGCGCACGAAGTCAACGACGTCGCCGGCTTCGTGGAGGCCGACCTCGCGTTCCACGACGTCATCCTGCACGCCTCCGGGAATGTCTTTGTCGCCGTGTTGTTCGAACCATTGCACCGCGTCCTCGAAGCCCGCCGAACTGAAACGTCCGCTGTTCCGGAGATCCAGGAACATGCGATCGGCCACCACCGGAAAATCGCGGCGGCCCTTGGCTCCCGGAACCCGCATGACGCCCGCCTTGCCATGGACGCCCACATGCAGCAGACCCTGGATGACCTGAAAACGTACGTGCTGGAGGCGTAGCCCCCTCCCAACTGAGTCGCAGTTGTGCGCGTTTTGAAGGCTCATAACGCGCTTAACTGCGACTTAGTTGGGTCAGCGGCGCAGGCTTTCCGAGGGCAGCTCGCCGAATGTCTGGAGATACAGCGCCGAGAACCGGCCCTGATGCGTGAAGCCGCACAGTTCAGCAATTGCCGTGACCGTCTGCTCCCGCGGATCGGATTCCAGGAGCATGTCGCGGGCACGGTCCAACCGGATTGAGCGCAGCAGTTCCGACGGCGAAGCCCCCGTTTCCGCGCGCAGGGCAGTCTGCAGCGTACGAACGGAGACACCCAGGCACTCGGCGATGTCCGGCACCGTCAGCTCCTCGAAAGCGTGCCTTTCCAGGAGCTCGCGGCACTCCCTGACGAGTCGGCTTTCAGACTCACCATCCCTTGCCACCGGGTCAGCGGGCGGCTCCATTGCCATCAGCAACCGCGACATCATGCTGTCCGCCAGCAAACCCTGCACAAACACGGGCGCCGCGGCCTGCGGCTTACTGACCAGGTCATCGTGAAGTTCGACGACGGACCGCAGGAAGGCCCTGCCGGCTGCGGTGGTGAGGTCCATGCCGTAGCCGAGCCCGCCTTGCGGTTCCGCACCGCCGTTGAGCGACAGCGCCACCCGTTCCAGGGCGGTCCGACGTACGTAAACGATCAGGTGCGGACTGCCGTTGTCCCACGACATGGAGAAGGGCCGGTCAATCGGCGGGACAGTGGCCATCCTTGGACCGGAGTCCACACTGACGTCCCCCACCTGCATGGACGCATGCCCCGCCAGGGGAATCTGGACCAGATGGAAGTCCTGCAGGCCTTCGGGCTCAATCCGTACATCAGCGCCGTAGTCCAGGAACTCGATCCCCACGTCCCCACGATGCAGGGAGCGCAGCTTCATATCCACTGCAGACTTCCTGGTCCGCGGCGCGAGCTCATGGCCGCAGAAAAGTTCCGCGATTTTCTGGTGCGCCTCATCAACGTCCGTGGTGGCCGTCGTTGGCCGCCCACGCAGGACGTCGCGGGGAAGGATCCTCACCATATGGCACCTACTAACGGGGTCTTTTCGCAGCTTTTCGCTTTCCGGATGATCTCCACGCCGAGTGGATATTCCGTTGTCCGGCCGCTGCCTAAAGTCGCTCTTAGGACAAGTATGACGTACGTCATATTTCCGCAACAGCATCGGAGGGAGGTGAGACCCGTGAAGAACATCAAACTGGTACATGATCGCCGCCAGGAGTGGGAACGACACTTCGAGGAGTGGGAACGCCAACTCCACCTGCCGGACACGCGACTGACGGCGGCGCCGTGGGTGGGATGGGTTGAAGAGACCGACGAACAGTATCCAGGCGACTGATTCCACGAACTGCGCATTCCGGATGATCCCCGCGCTTCGTGGATATTCGCGGACCGCATCGGCTCCCTAGAGTCTCTTTCAGGGCGGATATGACCCACGTCATAGTCCCGCTTCAGCACAATCCACAAAGGAGAGGGTTTGGCCATGTCAGGACTCGAAGGCAGGACGGCGATCGTCACCGGCGGAGCAACCAAGGTGGGCCAAGGCGTGGTTACCTCGCTCCGGGACGCAGGAGCCACCGTGGTGGTTGCCGACATAGACCCCGACGGCGGCACGCTCACCAAAGAGTTGGGCGACCGCATTCACTACTCCCACACAGACATCACCGACGACGCCGCCATCCAGGAACTCATCGAAGAGACCGTGGCGACGCACGGAAGCCTGGACGTCCTGGTGAACCTCGCCTGCACGTACAAAGACGACGGTGCAGGCTCCGGCCGGGCAGACTGGCTCGAGGCCCTCAACGTCAACCTGGTCAGCGCGGTGATGGCCGGCAACGCTGCCAGGCCGCACCTCAAGAAGTCCGGCCACGGCGTGATCATCAACTTCACATCCATCTCCAGCTCCGTCGCCCAAACCGGCCGCTGGCTTTACCCGGCCAGCAAAGCCGCACTGGTCCAGGTCACGCGCAGCATGGCCGTGGATTTCGCAGCCGACAATATCCGCGTCAACTCGGTCAGCCCGGGCTGGGTATGGAGCAACATCATGGATTCCCTCAGCAACGGAAACCTCGAAAAGACAGACTCCGTCGCGGCCCCGTTCCATGCCCTCAAGCGGGTGGGCCGGCCGCACGAGGTGGGTGACGTCGTCGCCTTCCTCGCGGGCGACCAAGCCAGCTTCGTAACCGGAGCCGATTGGGCGGTTGACGGCGGTTACTCCGCCCTGGGCCCCGAACGTGCCGAGGAAACCATCCCGCTCCTCGCTGCCAACTGAACACACACTCCATAGCTTCGAAGAACGTCCCACTACACAGAAGGACAAGAACCATGACGCAACGCCACATCACCATCGTCGGTGCCGGCCAGTCCGGTCTTCAACTCGGCATCGGCCTGCTGGACGCCGGGTTCCAGGTAACCACCATTTCCAACCGCACCCCGGACGAGATCCGGGACGGCAAAGTGGCCTCCAGCCAGTGCATCTTCCACAATGCCCTGGAACACGAGAAGGCCCTCGGGCTGGATTTCTGGCCGGACGCCCCCACAGTGGACGGCATCTCCTTCACCATCCCGCACCCCAAACTTCCGGGTGAAAAGGCCATCAACTGGGCCTCAAGACTGGACAACCACGCCAAATCCATCGACCAGCGCGTCAAGTTCCCCAAGTTCATGGAGGAGTTCGTCAATCGCGGCGGTGAACTGGTGTTTGAGGATGCCGGCGTTGAGGACCTGGAACGCTACGCAGTGAATTCCGAGCTGGTCATCGTCGCCGCGGGCAAGGGAGAGATCGCCCAGCTCTTCACCCGGGACGCAGAACGCAGTACTTACGATGCCCCGCAGCGCGCGCTTGCCCTTACTTACGTCACAGGACTGAAGCCCCGCGAGGAGTACTCCGCCGTTTCCTTCAACCTCATCCCCGGCGTGGGCGAATACTTCGTGTTCCCGGCCCTCACCACCACCGGACCGTGCGAAATCATGGTGTTCGAAGGCGTACCCGGCGGACCCATGGACTCCTGGAACGGGCTCTCGCCGGAGGAGCATTTGGCGAACTCCAAGAACATCCTGAAGACCTTCCTCCCGTGGGAAGCGGAACGCGCCACGGACGTGGAGCTGACTGACCCCAACGGCGTCCTGCAGGGCCGTTTTGCCCCCACCGTCCGCCACCCGATTGCCACGCTCCCCAGCGGCAGGCAGGTACTGGGCCTGGCCGACGTCGTGGTTTTGAACGATCCCATCACTGGCCAGGGGTCCAACAACGCGAGCAAGTGCGCGGCGTCCTACCTGGACAGCATCATCAAGCACGGCGCGGGCTCCTACGATGCCGCGTTCATGCAGGCCACGTTCGAGCGGTACTGGGATTATGCGCAGCACGTTGCCCAGTGGACCAATGCGTTGCTGGCTCCTCCCCCGCCGCACGTCCTGGAACTCCTGGGCGCAGCCAACCAAGCCCCGGAAATCGCCCACCGCTTCGCCAACGGCTTCAACCACCCGCCGGAGTTCCAGGAGTGGTTCATGTACCCGGATAAGGCCGCGGACTACCTCGCAAGCCTGCAAGCGGCCAAAGTTTAATAGCACACCCCTGCTAACAAGGACTCACCATGCGCACTATTGCAATCATCGGGGCCGGCGAATCCGGCGCCCAGCTGGCCTTGGGCCTGCAGCGGGAAGGCTATTCGGTCACGCTGTACTCGGACCGTTCGGCGGCCCAAATCCGCACCGGAAAGGTCATGTCCAGCCAGTGCATGTTCTCCACCGCACTCGACGCCGAGGCGCAGATGGGCACGGCGGTGCAGGGCTCCGAAGCGCCGGAAATCGGCTCCATCCGCTTCCGGGTGGAAGGCGGCGATTCCCTCGAGTGGGAGGCCCCGCTGGATGGCCCGGCCCGCTCCATCGACCAGCGCATCAAGAGCGCGCACTGGATCGAACGGTTCGTGTCCAATGGAGGCGACTTCCGGATCGAAAAGGTCACGCCCCGCATGCTCGAGGAGCTGTCCCGGGAGTATGAGCTGGTAGTCGTCAGCACCGGAAAGGGTGAGATCGGCCAGATCTTCCCGCGGGACAAGGCGAAGTCGCCTTTCGATCGTCCGCAGCGGGTCCTCGCGCTGAACTACGTCACCGCTAAGGGAACGGACGACGGCGGTGCTGCCGCCATCCGGATGTCCATGGCGCCGGGAGTGGGTGAGTTCTTCACCTTCCCGGGCCTCACAGTGTCCGGCCCCTGCCGCATGATGGTGTTCGAGGGCGTGGTGGGCGGCCCCATGGACTGCTGGACCGGCGTCGTCAGTCCTGAAGAACAGCTTGAGCGTTCCCTGCAGATCCTGCGCGACCATTTCCCGCATGAAGCCGCCGCGTTCGAGGACGCCAGGCTGACCGACGACGGTGCCACGCTTCTGGGCCGCATCACGCCTACGGTGCGTTCCGCCGTCGGGGAGCTGCCGAACGGCAGCGTGGTCTTCGGACTGGGCGACGCCGTCGTCCTCAACGACCCGCTGACGGGGCAGGGCTCCAACAACGCAACCCTGGCGGCCAAGTACTACCTCGATTCAATCCTTCGCCGCGGCCCGCAGGCGTTTGACCGCGAATGGATGGAGCGGACGTTTGACGAGTTCTGGCGGGGGTGGGGCCAATGGTCGGTGGCCTGGACCAACGATCTCCTCAAACCCAGGCGCGACCACCAAATGACCCTCCTGCGCGAGGCCGCGGAGCATCCGGCCCTGGCGGCCAGTATTGTGGCCGGCTTCGACGATCCGCGGACGTCATACCCATGGTGGTTCGATCCGACGGCTGCCGCCGACTTCATGCAGGCGCGGAAGGAGGAAGACTCGGCCGTTTTCGATGTCCGTGACTTCCGCAGTGCACTGGGCCAGTTCGCCACCGGCGTCACCGTGGTCACCACTGTGTCCCCTGACGGCCGCAAAGTGGGCATGACAGCCAACTCGTTCACCTCCGTTTCCATGGAACCGCCGCTGGTCCTGTGGTGCCCCAGCAAGCGGGCACCCAGCCTGACAGACTTCGAGGAAGCCTCGCACTTCGCCATCAACATCCTGGCCAGCGACCAGCACGTCCTCTCGCGGCAGTTCGCCACGCCCGCTACGGACAAGTTCGAGGGCGCCGACACAACCGAGGGCATCGCCGGGGTTCCGCTGTTGGATGGCGCCGTGGCCACATTCCAGTGCCGCACGGTGTCGCGCCACGATGCCGGCGACCATGTGATCTACGTTGGCGAAGTAGAGAGGTACAACAACGACGGCGGCGCTCCCCTCGTGTTCCACAGCGGCAAGTACCACGCCACCGCCAGCCACCCCGATTTCTGAGAGGCGTTGATCCATGAACGACGTTGCCATCATCGGCTCCGGCATCAATTCCCTGGTGGCCGCAGCGGAACTGGCACTGGACGGCAAGAAGGTGTGCCTGATCGAACAGGCCGACCGCCTGGGCGGCTTCATCCACTCGGGCGAACGGACCGTTCCCGGCTTCATCCACGATTCCTTTTCCTCGTGGCATCCGTTGTTCGTCTCCGGCGGGGCGTACGCCGCTTTGGGCGCTGAGCTGCACAAGCGCGGCTTGGAATACTGCAACACCGATGGCGCAGTGACGGCTTCCGTCGCCACGGATCCTGCCACCGGCGAGCACCGGGTGGTCGTCGCCCACCGGGATCCTGCTGAAACAGCGAAAGCGTTCAAGGAACCGCAGGACCAAGCGGCGTACTTGGCAATGTTGGATGACCTGGGCCGGCATGCGGGAACTGTCTTCGGGGCTTTCGGCGCAGAACTTCGCTCCCTCAAAGACGTGGCGAAGCTGGGCTTCGGAGCCCTGCGGACCGGGCGGCTCAAGGCGAACGAGGCGTTCATCCGGGACTCTGTCATGAGTGGCCGCAACTTCATCCGCAGCCGCTTCGATGGCTGGGAGACGGACCAACTGTGGTCCCCGTGGCTCCTGCACGCAGGGCTCGGCCCGGACCAGGCCACGGGAGGTGTCATGCTGCCCGTGATGGCGATGAGCATGCACGGCTTCGGGTTGCCCGTGGTGAAGGGCGGCGCCTCGCGGTTCGTTGCGGCGTTCGAATCGCTGCTGCGGGACAACGGTGTGCGGATCATGCTGGGTGCTGAGGCGCAGGAGATCCTCTCGGCGTCCGGCTCGGTGACAGGCGTGCGGACCTCGCAAGGAATCGTTCCCGCCTCGACTGTGCTGGCCAACGTGTCACCCCAGGCTCTCTACACGCGACTCCTGCCCAAAGCCCCCGAAGACCTCGCCGCTGCTGCCCGCAAGTACCAGAACGGCCGCGGCGCCATGCAGATCCACCTTGCCTTGGACAAGCCAGTGTCATGGCTGGACCCGCGGTTGAATGAGGTTCCGCTGGTCCATGTGAGCACCGGCTCGGACAGTACTGGCATTGCGTGCGCACAGGCGGAAGCAGGGTTGCTGCCGTCCGAGCCAACGGTAGTGGTCGGCCAGCAATACGTACTGGATCCGTCGAGGGCCCCCCAAGGCAAGGCAACCCTGTGGCTGCAGCTCCAGGAGGTTCCGTACTCGCCGATCGGTGATGCGGCCGGGGAGCTGTCCGTGGCAGGGGGCTGGACTCCGGAACTCAAGGCCGCCTACCTCCGCCGCGTCCTGGAACGCTTGGACGAGTTCGCCCCGGGTCTCAGTGCCACGGTCCTGGCCTCCGACGTCATCGCGCCGACCGACCTCGCAGCAGCCAATCCGAACGCGGTCAACGGGGATCCCTACGGCGGCTCGGCGGAGCTCTTTCAAAACCTGCTCTGGCGCCCGTTCCCACGGGCAGCGGGGCACCATACCCACGTCAAAGGACTCTGGCACATCGGGGCTTCGACGCATCCCGGCCCCGGCTTGTCCGGCGGTTCGGGGCATCTGGTTGCCCAACGCCTCACGTCCAAATCGTCCAAGAACACCACGCGATAGGAGAGAACAATGTCTGTTCTGGCCGGGCTTACTGCAGCCCTTTCCCAGGGTTCGGTGGAAATCATCGACCTCACCACCCCGCTCAGCTCCGAAACACCCATCATGAACCTGCCGCAGCCGTTCGCGAACACGGTTGGCCTGTCGGTTTCTCCGGTGAGCAATTTCGACGACGCCGGCCCGGCTTGGGCGTGGAACGACGTCACGGTGGGCGAGCACGCCGGGACGCACCTGGATGCCCCGGTCCACTGGATCACGGGCAAGGACGGAAAGTCCGTGGATCAGATCGAACCGCACCGCCTGGTGGGGCCGCTGGTGGTGATTGATAAGACGTCCGAGGCTGCCGCTGATCCGGACTTCCTCCTGGAACCTGAGCATTTTGAGCAGTGGCAGGCCGAGCATGGGCTCTTTCCGGAGAACTGCTGGGTGATTTTCCGGACCGGTTGGGCGGCCCGGGGTTCCGACGCTGCGGCTTTCGTCAACGCGGACGACGCCGGTCCCCACACTCCGGGGGTCTCCGCGGCAGGTGCCAAGTGGCTTGCAGGCAACGCTTCGATCAGCGGTTTCGGTGTTGAAACGGTGGGTATCGACGCGGGCCAGGCAGGTTCCTTGGACCCGATGTTCCCCGTCCATTCGTTCCTCCTGGGCGCGGACAAGTACGGTGTGACCTCGCTCCGGAACGTGGACCGCTTGCCGGTAACCGGCGCCACGCTGGTGGTTGCTCCGCTGCCGATTGTGGGTGGCACCGGCAGCCCGAGCCGGGTGTACGCGCTGGTGGAAAAGGGCACAGCGGAAAAGGGCGCGGTGGAGCGCGCATGAGCGGCGAGCCGGGGTTGAACGTGCAGGCCAGGGTTTCCACGCTCGTCGGGCGGACGCTGGCGAAGCTCGGCGTCGGGCATGTCTTCGGGGTAGTGGGCTCCGGCAACTTCGATGTGACCGGCACCCTCATGGCCGAGGGCGTCCCGTTCACGGCGGCCCGTCACGAGGGCGGGGCTGCGACCATGGCCGACGCCTATGGGCGGATGTCCGGGAAGGTTGGTGTGGTCACCACACACCAGGGCTGTGGACTGACCAACGCCATTACGGGAGTTGGCGAAGCAGCGAAGAGCCGCACGCCCATGATCGTGCTCACCGCGGACACCCAGGCCGCAGCCACAAGGTCCAATTTCAAGATCGACCAGGACTCACTCGCCCGGAGCGTCGGCGCGGTGGCCGAACGAATCCACTCCCCGGCCACGGCTGTTGCCGATACGGTCAGGGCGTTCCGGACCGCGGTCAATGAGCGGCGCACGGTGGTCCTCAGCCTGCCGCTGGATGTCCAAAGTGCCACCGCCGCGGACGAGGTGGGTGCCGTCGTCGTGCCTCAACCGCTGAAGGTGCGCCCCGACGCTGCCGCTGTCCAGGAACTGGTGGAATTGATCGCTGCGGCGGAGAGGCCCGTGTTCGTGGCCGGCCGTGGCGGGCGGGGTGCCCGGGAGGAAATCCTGGCACTGGCACGCCATGCCGGTGCGCTGGTGGCGACGTCCGCGGTGGCGAGCGGGCTGTTCAACGGCGACTCGCACAACCTCGGGATTTCCGGCGGGTTCTCCTCGCCCTTGACGGCTGAGCTGATCAGCGGCGCGGACCTGATTGTCGGCTGGGGGTGCACGCTGAATATGTGGACCATGCGGCACGGGAGGCTGATCTCGCCGGGCACCAAGGTGGTCCAGGTCGACGTCGAGGATGCCTCGCTGGGCGCCAATCGTCCCATCACGCTGGGTGTGCTGGGTGATTCGGCGCTGACCGCGGCCGATGCGCTGGCGGTCTTGCAATCCGTCCAGGCGGAGCCGGTTGGGAAGTACCGCAGCGAGGAGAACGCCCTGGCCATCAAGGAAGGCTCACGGTGGCGGGACGTGGAGAACCCGGACCTGTCCACTCCCACGAGGATTGACCCGCGGGTGCTGAGCCGGGAGTTGGATTCGTTGCTGCCTGCAGAGCGGATCGTGTCCGTGGATTCGGGCAACTTCATGGGCTACCCCAGCCAGTACCTTGCCGTGCCGGACGAGTTCGGGTTCTGCTTCACGCAGGCTTTCCAGGCGATCGGACTGGGCCTCTACACGGCGATCGGCGCGGCCGTGGCGCAACCGGACCGGCTGCCTGTGCTCGGTGCGGGTGATGGCGGGTTCCTCATGGGCATCAGCGAACTTGAAACCGCCGTGCGAATGAAGCTGCCGCTGGTGTGCATCGTCTACAACGACGCCGCGTACGGGGCCGAAGTGCATCACTTCGCACCCCAAGCGCCGGAAGAAAGCCTGGCCAGCGTGGTGTTCCCCGAGACGGACATCGCCGCGATCGCCCGTGGGTTCGGGGCGGACGGGGTGACCGTCCAAACCGCAGGTGACCTGGCCGCCGTCGAACCCTGGCTGGCCGCCTACCGCGCCGGGACGCAAACCAAACCGCTCGTCATCGACGCCAAGATCGCCTCAGACGGCGGATCCTGGTGGCTGGCCGAGGCCTTCCAAGGCCACTAACGCCCCGGCCACCCAACTGAGTAGCAGTAGAGCGCGTTTTGACGGTTCAAAACGCGCTCTACTGCGACCTACTTGGGTACTAAGCGTCGACTTCCGTGTTCACGATGTACACGTCGCACGGAGCGCCGTGGGCAACGCTGTTCGCGATGCTGCCCAGGACGCGGCCCAGGCCCTTCATGCGCTTGTTGCCCACCACAATCAGGGTTGCCTTGTTCGCCTCGGCGTAGTTGATCAGCGCGCTGGCCGGGTTGCCACGGGCAGCGAAGTACTTGACCTTGCCTTCCGGAACATCGAGCTCCTCGGAGACTTTGCGGGCAACGTACTCGGCGGAGTCTGCCGAGGAAACGGTGATCCGGTCGCTGCCGCTGCCGAATTCCTCGATGCGGTCATCGGAGAACCCGCTGACCACATGCAGCTCGCCTCCGAGTGCGGTGGCCATCTTCGCTGCGGCAATGGCCGCCCGCTTGGCCGTTTCGCTGTTGTCAACGCCGACAACGATCACTTCTGACATGAGTGCTCCTCATAGATCGATTGGGTGGTGCTGCAAGAAAATCTACACGTCATCACCGGCAGGGACGAGCAATGACCAAGCCGGAAAAAGATCTCTGGCCGCACGAAGATCCGTGGGCTAGTCTGCATGAACGGCCTGCCTGGCGGGTCCGATTTTCCGAAGGATTCGTAAGACGATGATGAGGAGCACCATGTCCGGCCACACTTACAGCGTTTCCGAAATTGTAGGAACTTCCTCCGAGGGCGTTGACGACGCCATCAAGAACGGCATTGCCACCGCCTCCCAGACCCTGCGGAACCTGGATTGGTTCGAAGTGAAGGAAATCCGCGGCCACCTCGAGGACGGTGCCGTGGCTGACTGGCAGGTCACCATCAAGCTTGGCTTCCGTCTGGAACGCTAGGCCCCCGCTTCGAGCCGCTGGTTAATGCCGGTGTTCCTCGGGAACATCGGCATTAACTGTCACCTCGGAGGAACCCGCCTCGCCAAAGCTGCCCAGCAGCGTCAAAGCGTCCGACGACGGCGAACCGGCCTTCGCGGAATACACCCTCAGGTGCTGGTCGGCGTCGTCCGGGAGACCCAGGGTTTCAAAGTTCAGTTCAAGGTCGCCCACCAAAGGGTGGTGCAGCCTGACGGTGCCTGCCGAGCGCGTGGCAACCCGGTGCCCTGCCCACCATTGGCGGAAATGTTCGCTGTGGACGGCGAGTTCACCCACGAGCTGGTTGGTCTGGGGATCGTTGGGGTGGCGTCCCACATCCATCCGCAACGAACCCACAGCCTCGGCAGCCACGGTTTTCCAATCACGGAACAACGTTCCTGCCCGCGTGTCGAGGATCAGCCAACGCGTCAGGTTGCGCTCGGCGGAAGGCAAGGAGGTGAAATCCGTAAACAGCAGGCTTGCCATGCGGTTGGCAGCCAGCACGTCCGTCCTGCGGCCCAGGACCATGGCCGGGACATCGCCCACGGCATCAAGCAATTGCCGGATCGCCGGACGTACCTTCTGCACCGGGCCCGGGCCAGCTGCAGAATTGGCACAGTGGGCCAACAGGTCCATCATGTGCGCCTGCTCCCCTGCATCCAGGCGGAGGGCACGGGCCACGGAATCAAGGACCGCCTTGGACGGATGGATGTTCCGGCCCTGTTCCAGCCGCGTGTAGTAGTCGGTGCTGACGCCGGACAACCTGGCAACTTCCTCGCGGCGAAGACCCGGAACCCTGCGGGAGCCGGTGGAACCCAAGGCGCCGGCGTCCTCCGGGGAGAGGCGCGCACGCATGACTTTGAGGAATTTTCCGAACTCGGCGCTTTGACCCATCCCTCCATTCTGCCCGCGTCCTCGCCCGCGAGGCCACCACTTTGGGTAGGACTGCCAGACCTAGGAAAAACAGGATCACGCAGCGGGGCTGACTCACGGATGAAATCTGCATAGGCTCAGTACAGAGCCCATTGAAAACGCTTTCTGGAATCGCGGCTTTACCTGAATCATTCGAAGGAGACTTTCATGCCAGAGCTGACCTTGAACAACGGCGTCACCATCCCGCAGCTCGGATTCGGCGTCTTCCAGGTTCCTCCCGGAGAAACGCAGAAGGTGGTGGAAGACGCGCTTGAGGCCGGGTACCGCCACATCGATACCGCCGCCGCCTACCGCAATGAGGCCGGCGTGGGCGCAGCCATCGCGGCCTCGGGCCTTTCCCGCGAGGAACTCTTCATCACCACCAAGCTCCGTAACGGCGAGCAGGGCGAGGCCTACGACGCTTTCCAGCGAAGCCGCGAGGCATTGGTCCTGGAAGTCGTGGACCTGTACCTCATACACTGGCCGGTCCCGTCGCAGGGGCTGTACACCCAGGCATGGAAGGAGATGGAGAAGCTCCATCAGGACAAGCAGATCCGCGCCATCGGTATCTCCAACTTCCTTTCGGACCATGTGGACACCCTGCTCAAGGAAGCCGATGTGGTTCCCGCAGTGAACCAGATCGAACTCCACCCGACGTTCCAGCAGGCGGACCTGGCCACGAAGTGCCGCGGCTTGGGCATCGCCGTCGAGGCCTACAGCCCGCTGGGCCAGGGCAAGGACCTGAACGCCGAGCAAGTGGCCCTGGTTGCGGCCGCCCACGAGACCACCCCGGCACAGGTCATCCTGGCGTGGCACCTCGCCCAAGGCACCATCGTGATCCCCAAGTCAGCGGATTCGAACCGCATGCGGGAGAACCTCGGCGCCGCAGACCTGACACTCACCGAATCCGAACTTGCCGCCGTCACCGCACTGGAGGCGGGCGCCCGCATCGGTTCCGATCCCGCCGTCGCGGCTTTCACACAGTTCTAGAGAGAAGGACGTAACTGACATGCAGTACACGCACCTGGGCCGCTCCGGCCTCAAAGTTTCCCGGCTGTGCCTCGGCACCATGAACTTCGGCCCCAAGACCGAAGAAGCGGCTTCCCATTCGATCATGGATTCCGCCCTGGATTCCGGCATCAACTTTTTCGATACCGCCAACGTCTACGGTGGCACCGAACACCGCGGCTGGACCGAGGAGATCATCGGACGCTGGTTCGCGAAGGGCGGCGAGCGCCGAGAACGGACCGTCCTCGCCACCAAGCTCTACGGCACCATGACGGACCGGCCGAATGAATCGAAGCTGTCCGCACTCAATATCCGGCGGGCCCTCGATGCCAGCCTGAAGCGCCTCCAGACGGACTACATCGATATCTACCAGTTCCACCACATCGACCGCGATACTCCGTGGGACGAGATCTGGCAGGCCATTGAGGTAGCCGTCCAGCAGGGCAAGATCCTGTACTCCGGCAGCAGCAACTTTGCCGGTTGGCACATCGCGCAGGCCCAGGAAGCCGCGCGCCGCCGCAACTACACCGGCCTGGTCAGCGAACAGTCCATCTACAACCTGTTCCGCCGTGAGCTGGAGCTTGAGGTCATCCCCGCAGCCCAGCAGTACGGGCTGGGCCTCATTCCCTGGTCTCCCTTGCAGGGTGGCCTTCTGGGCGGTGTGCTGAAGCAGCAGGAACAAGGCGTCCGCCGCTCCGAGGGACGGGCCCTGGAGACCCTCAAAAAGCACGAGGGCCAGATCCGGCAGTACGAAGACTTCGCCGATGAACTGGGACACGCACCCGGCGATGTCGCTTTGGCCTGGCTGCTCCACCAGCCGGCCGTGACTGCACCGATCGTGGGCCCACGCACGCAGGAGCAGCTGGACTCCGCAATCCGCGCGCTGGATGTCACCCTCAACGACGATGCCCTCAAGCGGCTGGATGACATCTTCCCGGGCCACCGCCCCGCACCCGAGGACTACGCCTGGTGAGCAGCGTCCTCCCCGAAACGGGCACCGTCCCGCCGCGGAACATCCTGTTCATTGGCGGGACCGGCGTCATCAGTGCGTCGGCGGCTGAACGCGCCGTCGCATTTGGCCACCGGCTGACCATCCTCAACCGCGGACGGTCAGCCGGGCGGCCGGTTCCTGAGGGCGCCGAGGTTCTCCACGCGGATGTGCGCGACCCCGCGGCCGTGCGGGAGGTGCTTGGCGGACGGGAGTTCGACGCCGTTGCGGACTTTATCTCCTACGCTCCCGATCAGGCGCGGGCCGGCTTGGACTTGTTCCGCGGGCGGACAGGACAGTACGTGTTCATCAGTTCCGCTTCCGCCTACCAGAAGCCGCCAACTACCCTGCCGATCCGGGAGTCCACGCCCCTGAAGAACCCTTTTTGGCAGTACTCAAGGGACAAGATTGCCTGCGAGGAGATCTTCTTCAAGGCTTATCGGGAGCAGGATTTCCCGGTGACGGTGGTACGTCCTTCGCACACTTATGACCGCACCAAGATTGCGATGGTGGGCGGCTGGACGGACATTCACCGGATGCGCGCCGGACTGCCGGTCATGGTGCATGGGGATGGAACGTCGCTCTGGACGCTGACCCACAGCCGTGACTTCGCGAAGGCCTTTGTTGGGCTCCTTGGCCGGCCGCAGGCAATCGGCGAAAGCTACACCATCACCTCGGACGAGTTCCTTCCCTGGAACCAGGTGTACCGTTTGCTCGCGCGGGCCGCGGGGGTTCCCGAACCGGAGTTGTTCCACGTTTCCTCGGAGACAATTGCTGCCCACAGCACCGAACTCGGGCCGAACCTGCTGGGCGACCGGTCCCATTCCGTGGTGTTCGACAACTCCAAGATCAAGGCATTGGTTCCGGATTACGCGGCGACCATTCCCTTCGCCGACGGTGCCAGGGAGATCGTGGACTGGCATGACAGGCACCCTGAACTGCAAGTGGTGAACCAGGAGTTCATGGAGTTGACTGACAGGCTCCATGACTGGTCGCGCCGCAGCTTGTTGCCAACAACTGCCTCACCAGCGTAGAAAACAAGTAACCTTTCTTTCGTTTCAGCAAAGGAGATCGCGCCCATGGCCGCTGCCCCGCTCATCGAACTCAACGATGGCTTCAAGATCCCCCAGTTGGGCCTGGGCACGTGGCCGCTGAACGATGCCCAGGTTGCGGAGGCCGTGGTGGAGGCCGTCTCCCGCGGCTACCGGCACATCGATACCGCGGTGAAATACGGGAACGAAACCGGAGTGGGCAATGGGATCCGGAACAGTGGGGTGGACCGGAACGAACTGTTCATCACCACCAAGCTCGACGGTGAATTCCAGGGCTCCGGCAAGGCCGTTGCGGGCCTGGACGGTTCCCTCAAGCGGCTGGGCCTGGACTACGTGGACTTGCTGTTGATCCACTGGCCGCTGCCGCGCCGCGACGAGTTCGTCTCCACGTGGAAGACCTTCGAGGAATTGCAGGCTTCGGGCAAGGTCCGCTCCATTGGGGTTTCCAACTTCAAACCTGCACATTTGGACCGGCTCTTCGCAGAGACGGACATCATCCCGGCGGTCAACCAGATCCAGGTGAGCCCGTCGATCCCCCGTGCCTTGGCCCGCGACTTCAACCAGAGCCACGGCATCGTCACGGAGTCCTACAGCCCACTGGGTGCCAGCAGCGAACTGCTCAATGCCCCGGTGCTGGCAAGAATCGGCGAAAAGCACGGCAAGTCGCCCGGCCAGGTGGTTCTCCGCTGGCATGTGCAGCAAGGCTTGGTGGCGATACCGAAGACCTCCAATCCGCAGCGCATGCAGGAGAACCTGGACGTCTTCGGCTTCGAACTGGACCAGGACGATCTTGCTGGCCTGCAAACCCTCGACGGCGGCCCGGACGCGGGCGTCGACTCCGACGTCCAGGGACACTGAGCGCCGCTGATGACCACTGTGCTTTGGACCGGTTGCTACACCGCCGACCGCGACGGCAACGGCGAAGGAATCGGCGCGCTGACGGCCGATGACAAGGGCGGACTCACTCACCTGGGCCTGGCCGTTGCCGCCAATTCACCATCCTTCCTGGCTGTGCATCCCAGCCGGCCCGTGGTCTACGCGGTTGCCGAGGAGGGCAAGATGGTGCGGGCCTTCCGGCGGACCGGGGTGGCTGAACTGGAGCCGTTCGGCGAACCTTGGCCTGCCGGGGAGGCGGCGTGCCACGTTGCCGTGGATCCCCAGGGCCGCTTCATCGTCGTCACCTGCTGGGGTGACGGGCAAGTGATCCTTTACGAACTGGACGACGACGGCGCCATCACCTCCCGCGCCAGTGCGGAGGCCGCCGTCGACCCCCACCGCACCGATGGGGACGAGCCGCGGCCCAGCCGCGCACATTCGTCACTGATGCTTCCCGACGGCCGGATCCTCACAACCGATCTGGGGCATGACCTGGTCCGCGTCTGGACATACCGGCCAGGCGAGGGGCTCAGTTCCGACCACCACGTTGTGTTGCCCAAAGGCTCCGGCCCACGGCACATGGCCAGGCACTCGAGCGGCACGGTTTTCGTGGACACCGAATACTCCGTTGAGGTGGCGGCGATCCGGCCGGGGCCCCAGGGAATCCTTGAGCTCGCCGAGGTGATTCCCGCCAGCGTGAACAAAGCGTACGACGGCGACTCGGCGGCTGAGATTGCCATCTCACCGGACGGCCGCTTCGCCTATGTGGGGGTGCGCGGCTCCAACCGGATCTGCGTCCTGCAGGTTGGCGGCGACGGCGGCCTGGCACCCGTGGCCGATGTGCCCAGCGGCGGTGACCGGCCACGGCATCACCTGGTCCGCGACGGCTGGCTGTACGTGGCGCACGAAGGCTCCAACGACGTCGTAAGTTTCAGCCTCGACCCGAGCACTGGACTGCCGGACGGCCCTGTCAGCCGCGTGGAGACCGGCTCGCCAAGTGCGCTGATCCCAGCCGTCCCTTAAACGCCGAGCTGGCATTGAGTGCCAATGCTCCGCTCAAACATTGGCACCAAATGCCAGCTCGGTGATTCCTAGGCAGCCCACACCTCAACATCGTCGGTGCCGCAGAGGAGTTTGCGGCCACCCGGCTCCAGGACAACCCACAGGAGTTCCTGGTGCTGGGAAATGTCGTCTACCCGTCCTGTTCCCGCGCCCCAGGCTACGTCGTAGATCCACACCGGGTCTCCGGACTTCAGCCCGGTCCATTCGGTGGCGGGAACGTGCCGGTAGTCCTCCGGCCTGCTGAGGATGCTCCTGCTCATGCCGAAATATCGGCGGCTGAACGGCGCCGCCACACCGTGGCAACCCCGTTGTGCGCCGGCAGGACGTGCCCCTCCGGGAAAACCTGGACGGCATCCGGCTCGGAATCCGGGCTCCACAAGCCCGACGCCGGGCAGTGGGAACCGGTGGGCATGACGCGGGTGGCTCGTTCGCGCAGGAGGGCGATGCTCTTCATCGTTGAATCTCATCCTTGGTAGCTGGGGTTTGGTGCGGTGTGAAGCAGATCTCCTCAACCCTATGAAACTTGGACGCCCTTTGTTATGGGCAAATGCATAAGGTTTGTGCACAGTTCCGTGCACTTGACCAGCACAATCGAGGGCTTAAAACGCCAAAGGCCCGCAGGTCCCCACATCGGGGTCCTGCGGGCCTTCTTTTCGCTTCTACTTGTAGCTCAGGCTGAGCAGCATCGCCTTGAGCTGCGCGTACTGCTGCGTGCCCATCCAGGCCTTCGCTGCGGCGGGGGTGGCGAAGGTGGGCTGCTTTTCGAAGTCGAAGTACACGTACGCGTTCATCATGCCGTTCCCCACCGGAACCTGGTTGGTGCCGGATGTTGTGAGCCCGGGTTCCAGCATGGAGGCAACCCGCACGTCCATCGCGTAGTACGGAGGCCCGTCAACAGGTCCAGTGCGCGGCGAAGGCATTCCCTCATAGGCCGGGCCGTCGTAAGGGACGTATTGCGACTGGTTCGAGAAGAATCCAAACTCCACTCGCTCCCCTGTGGTTGCTTTAACACCGGAAACCACGGCACGGTCGTACACCGTTCGGTCCACATTGCCTGCCGTGCCATCTCCGTACATGCCGCTGTTGATGATCGCCACCTTGGCGCCCGACTCGTCGAAGATGGTCGCTCCAACGGACGCAGCCTTGGCCTCCTCCGAAAGGTATGGCCCCTGCTCCGTCGTTACAGTCCAACCAGCCGGATAGGTGAAGGACAGATGCCCGTCAGGGAAGGTGAACGTTTTGAGTGTCGGAGCCTGCACCGGCGGGACGACCGGAGCCGTGGCCACAGCGGATGTGGTGGGCGTCGGCGCTTGGGTGCTTGCCGCCGTCGGGGTTGCCGAAGGCGTCGCGGATGGTGTGGGTGTGGCCGATGCCGTTGCCGAAGCGGTGGGAGTGGGCGTATCCACGGTCACTGCCGGCGCAGGCATGGAGCTGGCCGGGCCGAAGTTCGAGGCCACCAACACACCGGCCGTGACTGCGGCCGCCCCCAACAGCAGGCCGCCGGCAATCCGCGCTTTGCGGAGTCGGCGTTCCTCCAGCGACGGGACGCTCTTCAGCGGGTTCGTGTCGCTGTAAACCGTGGAGCCGGAGAGCATCTTGTGCAGGGCTTCTTCACCGTTTGGCTCCGTGGCGGGATCGAACGGGTCGATTGCGGCAATCTGGTTCTTGATCGGATCCATTGTCAGACCCCCAACTTTTCTGTAGTCGTCTCGGAACCTGCAGGCAGTTGTTTCCGGAAAGCAGTCCGGGCTCGGTGCAGCCGGACCTTTGCAGCCGATTCGCTGCACTGGAGGACCTGGGCGATTTCGGCGCACCCCAAACCGTCCCAGTAAGCCAATTGAAGGATGTCGCGGTCCTTCTCACGCAGCCGTGCCATCGCGTCCTGGACCGCCACGTTGCCGGAGTCATCCCCGAACCGCTGCACCGCCGTCGTACGCAACTTTTCCTGGAGTGCGTGCTGGCGGTCGCGGCTGCGGTAGGCATTACCTACCAGGTTGCGGGCGATGCTCAACAAATAGGGAAGCTCTGGCCGGCTGTCATCGGACCATTTCTGCCACACCACACGAAAGACATCGGCGGCGATTTCCTCTGCCACCTCTACCGACTCGACGCGTCGGCCAACAAACCTGAAGACGGCTGGGTAGCTGTCTTTATGAATGGCGATAAACGCCAATAGTTTCCGGCCGCCGCCCCCGGGTTACAGTCTGCGCGAAGATTCTGCTGGATCATTCGCAACCGCACCCGAAGGAAGCCCGGATTTGCGCGGCTTACTGGGGGGAGCCAGACGGATGATCCAGCAAAATCTGTCCACGGCCAGATAGATTCAACCCATGGTGACAACAGGACCGGCCGTTGACTGGGCACGCAAGCAGGTAGACCGGGGCCGGGTGCCGGTGGGGGTTCTCGGCATCGCTTCCAGGCACGGCATCGAGGACATCGTGGCCTTCGGCAGCGACGCCGGCCGCCAGGCCGCAACGGATGACCATTTCGCGCTCTTCTCCGTGACGAAACCCATCACAGCTTTGACGGTCATGCGGCAGGTGGAGCTGGGGCGCCTGACCCTTGGCACGCCATTGTTCGCGGCTGTCCCCGGCTTCGGTGCCGACCGGACGGACACAGTCACCTTGGAGCATCTGCTCAGCCACCGTTCCGGGATCACGGATCCGGATATCGACGGCGGCACTCCCCTCCGCGAAGCGCTCACCCACGCGGGGCAGACTTTCTACGCGGGCTCGTTGGTCCAGTACTGCAACCTCGCGTTCGAAGGTGCCGCGGCGATGGCCGAGTGGGCCGGCGAGCTGCCGTTCGAGCAGCAACTCCTTGCCCTCGCAGCAGACACCGGCGCCCACGGCCTGACTTTTGACGCCGACCGCAATCCACACACAGTGCACGTGGACAGCACGCCCGGCCTGAACGTGGAGGCGATGCACAAGAACCGGCACCCCGGCGCGGGGCTCTTCGGAACAGCGGCAGACTTGCTCAGCCTGGGTACCGAACTCCTGCGGGACTCCGGCAAAGCCGTGCAGCCCGCGACCTATGCGGCCATGCGTCGGCCCCGGACCAAGGACGTCCCCTTCATCAGTGTCCTGCCCAGCCCTCGGCGCCACACCGCCCTCGGCTTCCAAATGCCGGCCAACGAATCCGAACTCTCGGCGAGAGAGATCCACGGACATCCCGGATGGTCCGGCACCGAGTGGTGGATGCTGCCCGAACAGGACCGCTGCGTCGTATCCCTGACGAACGTGTTGGACACGCCGGACCTTGGAGTGGACACCACCGAACTGTTGAACGCAGTGGCTGCGTAATAGCCGCATGTACTCCGCAGGCGGGTCAGGCAGTGGGCTTCACTCGCCCACGCCACGCGGAGACAGCCCACACCAGCAGCAGCAAAGCCACCAGGATCAGTCCGGCGTCGCCGAGGTCGATCTCCCCGAGCCACGTGGTCAGGGGATCTTCGAGGTCAAAGGCGGCGTTCACGAACCCGCCCAGCGTGATCACTGAGATGAACAGGGCAGAAACCGCAGAGATGCCCGTGATCACGGCGTTGAAGCCCAGTTTGCGCTGCGGGTTGTGGATGGCCGATGTGTACATCCTCATCATGGCCACGCCGTTCGCGGAATCGCACAGGGTCATGGCCGCGGTGAATGCCAGCGGGAGGGCCATCAACGCGAGGGGCGAGACTCCGGCGAGCGACGCCGTCGTGGTGATGACCAGCAGCCCGATGGTGGTGGCGGTATCGAATCCCAAGCCGAACAGGAAACCGATCACGTAGATGTTCCGCGGCCGCTGCACCTTGGACAGCGGCTTGGCGAGGAGCCGGGCCACGAAGCCTTTCGCTTCGAGATCCTCCGGGCGGACCTCACCCCCGGACTGGACGTTGCGGTAGACCTGCGTTGCGCGAATAAATGCCGAGCCGTTGAACAACCCCATGACCAGCAGGAACAGGCCGGACACACCACTGCCGATCAGCCCCAGGACCTTGTTGCCGGTGGTTCCGTCCTCCATGAACTGCCCGATCATCGTGGCACCCGCCACCACCAGCAAACCGGCCAGGACCACCACGGAACTGTGGCCCAGGCTGAAAGCGAAACCGACACTCACCGGGTCCTTGCGTTGCGCCACGAACTTCCGGGTGGAGTTGTCGATCGCGGCGATGTGGTCCCAGTCGTAGCTGTGCTTGATGCCGGCCACGTACGCGGTGACCACCAGGCCAAGAGCCAGCGGTTGCGCGCTTCCGGCCGAGCCCACCAGCAGAAGCACGACGGCGGCAGCATGCAAAGCGGTTACGGCACCGAACGTGAAAAGCAGCCGGGTTCGCAAGGACAGCGTGTCCCGCTCCCGGTACATGGCGGCGAAGTCAGTCAGTGTTGTCATCAATACTTCCTTAGGTTCAAGGGCTCCTGCCCAAACCAGCGCTTCCGCAGAAGGCCTGTGCAGGCGCCCAGCAATTCGTTGAGTTCCTGGGTGCTGTTCGACAACGCGCGCAATATCAGGCCGGTGGTCCCGCCGACGCTGATGGTCAATGAAACACCCGAATGTGTGTTGTAGTCACGGATTATCCGGTCCAGTTGGTCGGCCAACTCCTGGTCCACCCGCGGGTCCACCACGATCAGGGATCCCAGGTGGCTGAAGCCCTCCATGAACCCCATGCCCGTCACGTCACTTAGTGGAGGACGGACCAGGAGGTTGTCGAGGGCAAGCAGCTTGGCGCCGTCCGGGGTTTCGACCCGGATCTCGTTCCGGAGCCGCAATTCCTCGTACTTGAAATCGGCGCCGTCGGGCGACCAGCCCGGCGTGATGACTTCGGCCATGACAAGGCTCGACGTCGGGTGGAGGCTGATGTGCGAAACCTGCCTGTAGCTGGCCTCCCGGTACGCAATGAGCTGGTCCGGAACCAGCTCCAGCCGAGCGCCCTCCCCCAGCCGCAAGCCCATGCGCTGCTCGGCAAACGAGCCCGGAGTCCGATAGATCTTGGTAGCCGACTGCGTAGTGAGGAGCAGGTCAGCCCCGGCCTCCACCTCCACATCGATCAGGAACAGATCCGCCCCCAAATAGGCCCCGCCAGGATTGACCATGACATAGCAAACCTGGCCACTCTGGTCCAAGTAATGCGGCCGCAAAACCCGCAAAGCCCCCTCATGGAACTGCCGCGAAGCCACGGACCGCCCACCCCGCACACTGACGCCAAGCTCCAACCGCCCCCGCACAGGCCGACCCACAGCAGCCAACCTCGCGCGAGGCTCTACGTTCCCCAAAGAGGCGGTCGAGGTCTGGGACGGCGCGTTCACGCGCGACCCTCGCACCGTGACCTGGTCGCAAAGGCGGCTGAGCCGGATTTTTGGGCCGCGGCGTGGCGGGCATCGCGAAGCGGGCACGGCCCAAAATCCGGCGAAGCCGCCGTCCCCAGCACCCTCACTGTGCCAAGTCGAGCATGAGGACGTCCCGCTTGATCCAGCCCAGGACCTCCTCCAGCCCCTCATCCGTCTTCAGGTTCGTAAAGCAGAACGGCTTGTTGCCGCGGAATTCCTTAGAGTCCCGTTCCATGATGGACAGGTCCGCTCCAACATGCGGGGCCAGGTCCGTCTTGTTGATGATGAACAGATCGGACTTGATCATCCCCTGCCCGGCCTTGCGGGGGATTTTCTCGCCCTGCGCTACGTCGATGATGTAGATCGAGAAGTCCACCAGTTCGGGGCTGAACGTGGCGGAGAGGTTGTCGCCGCCGGATTCGACGAAGATCACCTGCAGGTCCGGATGCCGCTGTTTGAGCTGCTCGATCGCGGCGGTGTTCATGGACGTGTCTTCACGGATAGCCGTATGCGGGCAGCCACCGGTTTCGACGCCGATGATCCGGTCCTCGGGCAGGATTCCGTTGGCGGCGAGGATTTTGGCGTCCTCGATCGTGTAGATGTCGTTGGTGATGGCGGCCATGGAGATGTCGCCGCTCATGTGGCGGGTGATGCGCTCCACGAGTTGGGTCTTTCCCGCTCCGACGGGTCCGCCGATGCCGATGATGATGGGCTCAGTCATGTGTCCTCCTTGGTTAGCTCATGAACATGCGGGCGCGTTGCCGCTCGTGCCGCATTTGTGAAATTTCCAGTCCGGGGCTCACTGCCCCGAAGTCGTCCCAGCTGAGGTGCGGGACAACCTCGACGGCGGCAGCAACGGCGTCGTGCGCGTTCCGCAGCACCCGCTGCCCGGCGTTCTGGCCGAGCGGAATGGCGCGTACCGCGTTTTGCGTGAGGGAGGTGACGGTCGCGAAGAAGTACGCGGCCAATGCCTCGCCGAGCGGCACCCCGAGCGAACGCGCGACGACGGCGAACGCCAGCGGCTGATGACCGGCGGCACGGCCTCCACTCACCAAGGTGCGGTAGGTGTCGAGTTCGGGAGAGGGGAACACCTCGCGCCCGATCTCGAGCAAACGGCCACCCATTTTGCAGGAGGCCTCGCGGACCTCGCGCGCCAAGAGGGTTCCGCTCAGGAGCTGGTCCAGCTCCGCCAGATCAACGCCTTCATAGCAGAACCTGATTGCCAGGCCTTCCGAGTACGTGAGCTGTTGTGCCACGAAAGCACCCAGCCAGCGTCCGAAGGAGGCCTCGTCCGCCACGAGTTCGCGGTCGATGTACGTTTCGAATCCGAGGGAATGGGCGAACGCCCCCGTGGGCAACGCCGAGTCGGTCAGTTGCTGGAGCGCCAGCTGGTAATCAGTGCGTGTGTTCTGCATGGCGGAATGGCACCGGCATCACCCGCTCCTGCCTGTCATAGGGAACGCCAACATGCTTGAGATAGTCCTCGACCGTGTGGTCGTACTGGCACACCATGACTTCGGCGCCGTATTCGGAGGACGCCTCAAAGAACTGTGCCTGCAAATGCCGGTTTCCCAGGGAGTGTGCCACGACGCCCATTTCGTGGATGGTGCGGGGCGCGATCACCAGCACGTCGCTGGGCAGCACGGAGATGACAATCAGGTTGGCCTCTTCGATGGCGAGGATGTCTCCGTCGCGAAGGTCGCCGGTTCCGGAAGGGAGGCGGATGCCGAGTTCCTTGCCGTGGTCCGTGGTAACGCGTTGGATGCGCTTGACCAGCAGCGCGCTGGGGAGCACCACTTTTTCCTTGTGGTGTCCCGCGTAGGTGTTGTGGGGCAGCTCGTGGAGGTTGCCCAGGATTTTTTCGATGATCATGGTTGTCCTAGAAGAGGAAGTAGCGCTGCGCCATGGGCAGCACATCGGAGGGTTCGCAGGTCGCTTCGACGCCGTCCACGGTGACCTTGTAGGTTTCGGGATCCACCACGATGTCCGGGGTTTCGCCGTTGTGCTTCAAATCCGCTTTGCGTACGTCGCGGATTCCGCTGACAGGACGGATGACCCGTTCCAGGCCAAGTTCCCCGGGGACCCCGGCCTCAATGGCAGCCTTGGACAGGAACGTGATGGACGATTGCTGGAGGGCCTTGCCGTACGTGGCGAACATGGGCCGCATAGTGCGTGGCTGGGGTGTAGGGATGGAACCGTTGGAATCGCCCATGAGGGCATAGGCGATCTGGCCGCCCTTGATCACCACTTCCGGTTTCACACCGAAGAACGCCGGATCCCACAGCACCAGGTCCGCGAACTTTCCGGGTTCCACTGAGCCGATACTGTCCGCCATGCCCTGCGCGATGGCCGGGTTGATGGTGTATTTGGCCACGTAGCGCTTGAGGCGGAAGTTGTCGCTGTCCGGCGAGCCGTGCACTTCACCGGAGGGATCGTTGAGGACTCCCCTTTGGCGCTTCATCGCGTCGGCCACTTGCCAAGTCCGCGTGACCACTTCGCCCACGCGGCCCATGGCCTGGGAGTCGGAGGAGGTGATCGCGAAGACGCCAAGATCGTGGAGCACATCTTCGGCGGCGATGGTTTCGGCCCGGATGCGGGAGTCCGCGAACGCCACGTCCTCGGGAATGTCCGGGTTGAGGTGGTGGCAGACCATGAGCATGTCCAGGTGCTCTTCGATGGTGTTCTTCGTGTACGGCAGCGTGGGATTGGTGGAAGCCGGAAGGACGTTGGGCAGCCCGGCGATCTTGATGATGTCCGGGGCGTGGCCGCCGCCGGCACCTTCGGTGTGGAAGGTGTGGATGACCCGTCCGTCAATCGCAGCAATGGTGTCTTCCACGAAGCCGCACTCGTTCAGGGTGTCCGTGTGGATGGCCACCTGGATGTCGTATTCGTCGGCCACGCGCAGGGACATGTCGATGGACGAGGTGGTGGCACCCCAGTCCTCATGGACTTTGAGGCCGACGGCACCCGCGCGGATCTGCTCTGCGAGGGGCTCGACGGCGGACGCGTGACCCTTCCCGAAGATGCCGATATTGATGGGCAGTCCTTCAACGGCCTGCAGCATCCGGGAGATGTGCCAGGGGCCGGGGGTGATGGTGGTGGCCTTGCTGCCCTCGGCGGGCCCGGTCCCGCCACCGACCATGGTGGTCACGCCGTTGCAGAGCGCGGTGGGGACCTGCTCCGGGGAGATGTAGTGGATGTGGGTATCGATGCCGCCGGCGGTGAGGATCTTCCGTTCCCCGGCGATGATCTCGGTACTGGCACCGATCACGATGTCCACGCCGTCGGTGATCTGCGGGTTGCCGGCCTTGCCGATCTTGAAGATGTGGCCATCCTTGAGGGCAACATCGGCCTTGTAGATACCGGTGTAGTCCAACACGATCACGTTGGTGATGACGGTATCCGGAATGTCCTCCGCGCGGGTCAACTGCCCGTTCTGGCCCATGCCGTCGCGGATCACCTTGCCGCCGCCGAACACCACTTCCTCGCCGTACGCTGTGTAATCCTTCTCGATCTCGAGGAACAGCTCCGTGTCCGCCAAGCGGATGGCATCGCCGGTGGTGGGGCCGTAAAGCTCGGAGTATTGCTTGCGTGAAATTTCGAAGCTCATTCAGCGTCTCCTTCGGTGACGGGCGCACCCGGGCGCGTGCCGCCGTCGAGCTTTCCATTAACTGCGTTACTCAGCCCGAAGACTTCGCGCGTACCCGCCAGATTGATCAAGTGGACGGTCTTGGTGTCGCCGGGTTCGAAGCGTGCTGCGGTGCCGGCAGGGATGTCGAGGCGGCGGCCATAGGCGGCCTCGCGGTCGAATTCGAGGGCGCCGTTCGCTTCAGCAAAGTGGTAGTGCGAACCGATCTGGACGGGACGGTCGCCGCGGTTCACTATCTCGACGGCGATCGCGTCACGGCCGCTGTTGCAGACGATGGCTCCGGTTTGGAGCCGGTACTCTCCGGGGATCATGCGGGCTCCTAGCGGATGGGGTCGTGGACGGTCACGAGCTTGGTGCCGTCGGGGAAAGTGGCTTCGATCTGGACGTCGTGGATCATCTCGGGGACGCCTTCCATCACGTCCTCGCGGCGGAGCAATGTGGTTCCGTAACTCATGAGCTCGGCCACGGTCTTGCCATCGCGGGCACCCTCAATGAGTTCGTAGCTGATGATCGCGACTGCCTCGGGGTAGTTCAGCTTCAACCCGCGGGCCTGCCTGCGCCGGGCGAGATCGGCCGCCACAACGATCATGAGTTTTTCCTGCTCACGCGGCAAAAGATGCATAGGTTCTCCTTCAAACTTCCTGGTGCTGCGCAGACGGACGTCTGATCACTCGAGGCTGGAACAGCCGAGGACGTCGGGCGCTACTTCTCTTATAGCCCCAAACGTCTGACATATCTACTTGAGATCCCCGCCAACGAATTGCGACCAGCGTATGACTTGCAAAGTTTCGTCCGCGTTTCCTAGTCCTGCGGACCGGCCTTCGATTTCCCCTCGGCCCGGTGCTTCCGCACCTGCCAGATCACGAGAAGTACGACGGCGATGCCCGCGACTACCAGCGCGGCGCCACGGCCGAAGGTGCGGGCAACTTCCTCGTAGGAACTCCCCGCAAGGAAGCCGATGGTGACGAACAGGCTGCCCCAAACAATGCCGCCGGTAAAGTTCCACGTGGCGAAACGCCGGTAGGGCATTTGGCTCAAGCCGGCGAGAGCGGGCATGACGGCACGGAAAAACGCCGTGAAGCGTCCAAGGAAGACGGCCAGGCCGCCCCGCCGGGCGAGGAAGTCCTCTGCTTTTTGCAGTCGGGCACGCCGCTTGTCCAGAATCTTCATCCGCATGATCCGCGGTCCCAGGTGTTTCCCGATTTCGTATCCCACGGTGTCACCGAGGATGGCGGCAGATACCACCACCAGGATCATGACCCACAGCGGCAGGTCACCTTGGCTGGCGAAGACTCCGCCGATGACCGCGGCGGTTTCCCCGGGGATGACGAAGCCGATGAAGAGCGCATCCTCGGCGAAGACCAATGCGAAAACTACGCAGGCCACCACCAGGGGACTGGCGTGGAGGAGCCCCTCAAGCAGCGACTGCATGGCTCTGAGTGTGGCAGAAAACTATTCGCGTAGGGAGGGCGGAAGGCAGCAGTAAATTCTCCGGCAACCCATAGACAGCCTAATACATCACTAATATACTAATTGCGTATTTCACGCTACGAGCGTGACCAGCTCGATGAGGAGTTAAACAGCACATGCAGAAACTCGCACACCGGCTCGAACGCCTGGGCACCGAAACTGCTTTCAGCGTCGCGCAGGCCGCCGCTGCCTGGAAGGCGAAGGGCAACCTCGTCTACCCCTTCCACCTTGGCGATATCAACATCCCCACGGCCCCGCACATCATTGAAGCGATGAACAAGGCCATCGCCGATGGGTACACGGGCTACTGCCCGGGCCCGGGCATCCCGCAGCTGCGCGAAGCACTGGCCGAGGACATCGGATCCCGCCGTGGCATCGAATTCTCCCCCGAGAACGTGGTGGTCATGACCGGCGGCAAGCCCGTGATCACCAAGTTCCTGCAGGCCGTGATGAACCCCGGCGAGGAAGTCCTCTACCCCAATCCCGGCTTCCCCATCTACGAATCCCAGATCGAATACCTAGGCGGCACGGCCGTGCCCTACCGCTACGTGCCCACGTCCAAGGGCTTCGCGATCGACCTGGACCAGGTCCGCGCCTCGATCACCCCGAACACCACCGCGATCATCTACAACGACCTGCAGAACCCCATCTCGGCCGAATCCACCGCCGCCGAACGCGAAGCGATCGCCCAGATCGCGATCGAGCACGACCTCTGGGTCCTCTCCGACGAGGCCTACTTCGAGACCCGGTACGAGGGCGTCTCCTCCTCCATCACCTCCATCCCGGGCATGGCCGAGCGCACCGTGATCCTCTACACGTTCTCCAAGAAGTTCGCGATGACCGGCTCCCGGCTGGGCTGCGCCGTGGCCCCCAAGGAGATCGCCCAGGTCCTGTCCACGTTGAACACCAACGACGAATCCTGCACCACCCACTACGTCCAGTGGGCAGGCATCGAAGCGCTCCGCGGACCCCAGGAACCCGTCCAGGACATGCTGGACATCCTCAAAGGACGCCGCGACGCTGCCTGCGAGATCGTCAACACCATCCCCGGCATGAGCGTGGCCGTTCCGCAGTCCACGTTCTACCTGTTCCCTGACGTCACCGAAGCCATGGCCCGCCTGGGCTACACGGCCGTGGGCGATTTTGCCTCCGACGCCCTCTACAAGACCGGCGTGTCCTTCTGCACCCGCGAGCACTTCGGCCGGCGCCTGCCCGGCGAAGACCGCCAATACATCCGCCTGGCCTACTCCGGCATTGAAGTCCCCGCCATCCAAGAGGGCCTGGGCCGCCTGCGTGAATGGATCGCAAGCGCATGAGCCGCGTCGTCGTCACGGGACGCATCCCCGAAGCCGCCCTCGAAAACCTCCGCGCCAACCACGACGTCCTCGCCTGGGAAGGTGAAGGGTCCATCAGCCGCGAAGAACTCCTCCGCCGCGTCGCCGGAGCCGACGCCATCGTCAGCCTCCTCACCGAACGCGTCGACGCCGAACTGCTCGACGCCGCCGGGCCCCAGCTGAAGGTCGTCTCCAACGTCGCCGTGGGCTACGACAACATCGACGTCCCGGCCTGCACCGAACGCGGGATCACCGCCACCAACACCCCCGGCGTGCTCACCGAAGCCACCGCCGACATCGCGTTCGGACTCATCCTCATGGCCACCCGCCGGCTCGGCGAAGGCGAACGGCTCATCCGCGCCGGCCAGCCCTGGAAGTGGGGCATGTTCTTCCTGCTCGGCTCCAGCCTGCAAGGCAAAACCCTGGGCGTCGTGGGCATGGGCGGCATCGGTATCGCCACCGCGCGCCGCGCCAAGGCCTTCGGCATGGAAATCGTCTACCAATCCCGCAGCGAAATCGACCCCACCATCGCCGCCGAACTCGGCGCCCGCCGCGTCGAACTCGACGAGCTCCTGGCGATCTCCGACGTCGTTTCCCTGCACTGCCCGTACGGACCGACCACCCACCACCTCATCGGCGCCGAACAACTCGCCGCCATGAAGGACACCGCGTACCTGGTCAACACCGCACGCGGACCCATCATCGACGAAGCAGCCCTCGCCCTCGCCCTGCGCGAAGGCCAGATCGCCGGCGCCGGACTGGACGTCTTCGAACAAGAACCCAAAGTCCACCCCTGGCTCCTTGAGCTCGAAAACGTAGCCCTCGTCCCGCACCTGGGCTCCGCCACCGTCGAAACCCGCACCGCCATGGCCGTCCTCGCAGCCACCAACACCCTCGCCATCCTCGGCGGCGAACAACCACCCACACCCATCAACTAACCGACACAACAACAAAGCGGCGGGAGGGCAATGCCCACTCGCCGCTTTTGTTATTGGCCAACTGGTTCGCTGAACGGCTAGCTTTCAGGCAACTTACGGTCCAGGTAGTACGCAGAGAACACGAGTGCTGCCAGACCCAGCAGAACTCCTATGTAATAAAGCACCAGGCCCATGACACCCAAGTGCACTCCAAACACGCCGCTCAAGAGCAGGTGCAGACCGATACCAAGCAGGAGGAATGCCGCGGCGATGCGGCCAACTATTGCCCCCTTGGAGGTATGCGTTCCACGAGGAGTTCCCGCCACAAAGTCGGCAGTACTGAACCGCTCGCCCATGCTCTCCTGGAGGTTCGTTGCGTCGCGTATGTGCCGGGGAATTTCTGGCTCGGCAATCCCCTTCCTCCTCAGCGCATAGGCAATATTCCGTTTCACCGATGATTCCATGCTTACACTCCATTCCTGACGCCCTGCGGCTAGGCTACGTCCTTTATCCGGTTCCGCCACGCTCCGATAGCCCCCGGAACGATGATCCAAATTGCCGCGGAGGAAACCGCTGCCATTGCGTTTCCGCCTTCGGTCAGCACATTGGTCAGTGTGGCTGACTGGAGAAACGGAGTAGCCGTCCCGGCAAAGAGACCGATCAACGAGTCGAAGACGAACGACTGGAACAGGACGAACACAATAGCCAGCGGCGTTGATAGCAGTGCCGACGCGACGGCTGCACCGGCTATCGTTCCAACAACAGTCACACACGTCAGCAGCCAGAGACTCCTGACTACGTCTCCATAGACGACATCGGTTCCCGCCACCGCAGAGAGCGCCAAGGAACCCGCGAACGAGACCGCGCATACCGAGAGGATGATGCCGAGAGCAAAGGTCGACACAGCTATGTACTTGGCGATGAGCAGCAGTCCACGTCGCGGCTGGAGGACGAAGAACTTGATGACATCCCGATGTTGCCAATCGGATGTGACCGCCAGGATTGAAACGATCGGCGCACCTATTCCGGCAGGCAATGCCAACGCAGCCAGCATCATTGAGGTATCGATCGGCTCACCACGGGTGATAGACGTGCTGACAAACACAGCAACCATGAGAATGCCTAGAAACACCATGGATGCAAGGATCCATCTGGAGCTGCGGGTATTTGTCAGCTTTCGCAACTCAACATGAATGGCAACCACCATGGGATTCTTTGCTGGGGTGCGCAAGGTGTTCATTGCCCGTCCCTTCTTGGTGGGATGGCGACAAATTCTGGAGAAGTCAATTCTGAGTAGTAGTGCTCTAATGACACAGCGCGGCTTGGCTGCAACAGGCTAATTTGAAGGTTGTACCGCCAAAGTATCTCGCCAATACGGTCTGGGGTGGACTCGACCAGGAGAGGGCGTCCCTGAGTACTACCTTCATCTCTCAGGCTGATACCTTCAGCACGGAGGACTCGTTGGATGTCCAGTAATTGAGGGCCAGCAACCTCAGTAACATCGACACCACCGAGTTCGCGGATCGTCGAGTCCGAAATGACAGAACCCCGGTCAATGATCACCACCCGGTCAACGTACGATTCAAGCTCGTTCAGAAGGTGACTCGAAATGAGTACAGCGCCACCACCCGAGGCGAACGCACGGATCGATGACTTAAGCCATCTCATTCCCTCAACGTCCAAGCCGTTAGCGGGCTCATCAAGAACCAAATACTTGGGGTTGCCAAGCAAGGCGATGGCCAGGCTGAGCCGTTGGCGCATTCCCAGGGAAAGCGAGCGTACTTGCCTCCTGGCGGCGTTGGACAGACCGACGGATTGCACAACCTCGTCAACGCGCTGGAACGAGAGCCCCATCATGATGGCCGCCATACCCACAGTTTCTCGGACTGAACGACCCGGATGGTGGGCAGAAGGATCCAGAAGAAAACCGATCTCCGTCCCCGGATTTCTTAGGTCCTTAAAGTGGATTCCTTGGATGGCTATTGAGCCCCCATCCGGCCGGGTGAGACCGGCAATCATCCTTAGGGTCGTCGACTTACCTGATCCATTTGGCCCGACGAAGCCGGTGATCGTGCCAGGTTGACAGGAGAAGCTGACATTCCGGACGGCCTTGACTTTGCCGTAAGACTTCGAGACATTTTCCAGTTTCAGCGTCATCTGCGCGCACCCTGATCCATTTCAGAGATAGGTCCCATGGACCTGATTAGTGCCGACATCATATACATCAGAAAAAATAGTACAAAATCGATACCTATAAAGAACCAACAGTCTCCTTCATTCTGCGGCGGGGCGGCAGACAGGGCTATGGCATTGGAAAACAAGTGAAAGATGACACTGGGCCACAGGGACTGCCACCTGATCGCAAGAGTCTGCGCAAGCACCGCAAAGACGAGTCGGTCAAGAAACATCGACACGAATGGTGAAACGTGGAGCACCGAAAATGCGAGTGCGAACACAAAGACTACACCGATGCGGACGCCACTCGAACATTGCAAACGAGACAATAGAGATAGCGGCATCCCTCGAAAAATGATCTCTTCCAGCACTACAACTACTGGGGCAGTCAACGCCAGTGGTAGTTGACTTTCATGCAGTACATTCATCAGCACAAGCACCACGGCGCCGACAGCGACAAGTACTGCGTGTATCCGCCACTTCGTTTCACCAAGAGAACCGACCGTCAGCGGGTTGAAATGGAATCGGAAGTACCCGATGGCCATAGCTAGACCACCGACAATTCCTAGTGCGATAGGAACAATGAACTCATCGGCGACACCTGCCGCCCACAGTACGAGATACGAGAGAACCAGGCCCACGACCACAGTTCCGCTAAGTAGAGTGGCGACTGCGATGGCATTCGTGAATAGTCGCTTGATCATTCACCTCGCTTCAGAGCAGTTGCCGGCCGACTGGGCTTGCCAGCGAGTCCAGTCGGCCGACAACCCACTACCTACCAGCCGAAGAAGTATCGGCGCAGTTCGACGTAGAACTCCCACACGGCCCCACCAATGAACCAGTTGATGGTGCTTCGAATCCAGCCAGCCAAGCCGTTCCACCAGCCCACGAAAGCACCCCAGCCCCACTTGACTGCGTCCACCATCGCATTCCATACATAAGGTGCCGCCCACCGAATCCAGTCCAGGATCGGCTTGATATTTATCCGCTTCTGGGCGTCAGCCGCAGACGGATCAACGAACGAGTCCGGCGCCAATGCCGAAGCGGCCGCCGCCGCGACGTACGTTGCGCTTTGCGCCCCCACCACAGGAGTTGAGACGCCAATATTGGTCGCCACCGAGGAAACGCTTGAAATTGAAGCACTCCGAACGGCTGCCGGCGCTGACAGGAGAATTACTCCCGCCAACACGGCCGCAACCAGCCTTTTGCCATAATTGACCGTATTAGGTAAAAATTGAAGCAAACCCACTACCTCCCCAATCATCACACCCACCTTGGGCGTCTCATTAAAGTAAATTAAGGATCAAAATCCTGTCAATTTAAATTTGAAATTCTCTAAAAGGTGGGTAATTGGCAAATTTGATCAGCATTCTTACTGGACTGGTAAAAACCGCGTAATTCCGGGGTGCGGAAGCAGAAATCTGCCGCAAATGCACTGACCGACCGAAGACCATCAGCAGGCTTTATATTTGCCAGCCCTCCGATGGACTTAACGGCAAGGGGTCACCGGCAGTGACTGAGACCGATCTAGTCAGTGGCGGCCGACGACAGCGGCTAGGGCAATTGTCGCGGGCTTACAGGGTCCGTTTGAGCCCGTTCTGCAGTTGCTGAGACGGTCCTGCTGATCTTCTAGTTGGCACTAGGGCGCGTTCCAGGACCGCACCAAAGTAGTCTGAGAGAGCAAGCGTGCTCTCTGCCTCCACGTGGAAAAGGTCGAGAGACAGGAAGGTGATGATCAATTGGCTGGTTTCGTCATCAAGTACAACAGGCGTACTGGCGATCGGATCGTCAAGGAGTTTCCAGGACGGCTGGGGCACAGGGAAGCCCTCAAGCTCCGTCTGGAGCTCGAGCGGGAGCGCGAAAGCCGCGAGTGGGAGATCGTATCCCTTAACAGCGATTCCTTGGAAACTGTCAAGAAGACGCACTCCCGCTACTTCACGGGTCACCTCATCGGAGCCTAGTTATTCCTGCCCCGGGCCGCGACCTTCCACGTATCCGCAACGGCCCCGGCTTGGACAGCGAACACCTCGTCCACCAGGTTCATCGTCAGGCACACGTGGTTGGGGATCACCCGTAGGCGCTGGCCCAGCTCCGGCAGTTGCTCCGACTCAGGCCACACAACAGTCGCGTGGTGCTCGGAAAGAGCCGTGATCCGCGCCTCGGGGAACTCCGGCAGCCGCCCGTACCCCGTTGCCCAATCCGGCCGGTCGCTGCCAAGGATCTTGCTTCCCGCATCCACAACGACCCGGCGCACGTTTCCGCCGCTTGCCTCGTGCCGGCTCACCACGGTGGCCGCCACGGTGAGGGCAATGTCCTCCCACGAACACCGCTCCAGTTCCAACTGCTGGGCGTCGCCGAAAACGTAGACGCCCGGCCGCAGCTCCGTCGCGACGGTTTCCGAGTCGATGAGGGCAGTCGGAGTCGATCCCCCGCTGATGATCCGCACCTCGAACCCGGCTTCAGCCAAGGCGGTTGCGGCCGCGCCAAGCGCTTCGTTTTCGTTACTGGCCGCGCCCGTGGGCATACCCGGCTTGTAGCTGTGTCCCGGGAAAGTGAACACACCAGCCACAGTCAGTCCGGCCGCGGCGGCAGCCTTGGCCACATCCACCACTTCGCCGGGCAGAACGCCACTGCGGTGATGGCCACTGTCCACCTCGATCAGGACGTTGGTGTCCGGGGCATCCGCCCCCAACTGGGTGCCAAGTTGCGACGCGCTCTCCGCCGAATCCACGCCCACAGCAAGGGAGCATTTCGACGCGAGCTTCCGCAACCGCTCTGCATGAGAAGCCTCCACCCACAGTGGGTAGGCAATGAAGATGTCCGTTGCGCCGCCGTCGGCGAACACCTCGGCCTCGCCAATCGTCGCCACCGTGAGGCCCACCGCTCCGGCAGCGAGCTGCTTGGCGGCGATCTCCAGTGTTTTGTGTGTCTTGACGTGCGGCCTGAGCCGCAGCCCGCGTTTGAGCGTGCTTGCCGCCATGCGTTCGATGTTCCGATCGAGGATATCGACGTCGATCAGGACGGCGGGCGTGACAACTTCAGCAGGGACAAACTGGTTCATCCCTCGACAGTAACGCTTACGGCGCGGACTGCCGGACGCGCAGGGAGAACGCCGCCTCGGGCTGCTCCACGGCGCCGCCCTTGCCCTCGATCCGCTGGATCAACAGGTCGACGGCGCGCTCCGCGATTTCCGTACGGCCCGGCGCCACGGTGGTGAGTGACGGCGAGGAGAAGCGGGCCTCGTCGATGTCGTCGAAGCCGGCAACGGCAATCTCTTCCGGAACCTTCATGCCCCGCACCAACAGCGCGTGCAGCGCGCCCAAGGCAACGGCGTCGTTCAATCCGAAGACGGCATCGAAGTCCACGCCGCTGTCCAGCAAGCGTCCGATCGCCTCCGCGCCGCCGTCCCGCCGCCAATCGCAGGGCACCACCAGGGCGGGGTCATATTCCACCCCGGCGGCAGCGAGCGCAGCCTTGTACCCGGTGAGGCGGAGGCCTCCGGTACCGGTGGTATCGCCGTCGTGCGCTCCCAAAACGGCAAGACGACGGCGGCCGGCCGAGAGCAGGTGGGTGGTGACCGCCGCTGCCGCGTCGAGGTTTCGGATGAGGACCATATCCAGCCGGGGATCCTGGACGAACTCGCCGAGGAGGACCAAGGGCTTCTTGCCCGCGGACTCGATGATCTGGTCCGCGTCCAAGGCCAGCGGGATGAACAGCAGGCCGTCGGTGAGGCTGCGGAACTGGCCCTGGAGTGCCGCCCGCTCGTGGCTCGCCTCGTTGCCGGACTGTTCCACCAGCACCCGGTACCCTCGCTGCCATGCGGCCTTCATGACGTCGCTGGCCAGCTCGGCGTAATAGGGAATGTTGAGGTCGGCCAGGACCAGGCCCAGCATGCTCGTCTTGCCGGAACGGAGGCTGCGGGCAGTCAGGTTGGCCTCGTAGCCGAGCTCATCGATGGCATCCAGGACGCGTTGCTTGGTAGTGGGACGGATGAACTCGTAGTTGTTGATGACGTTGGAGACCGTCTTGAGGGAAACGCCGGCAGCCCGCGCGACGTCGTTCATGGTGACGGCCAAATGTCACTCCTTCAGTTTGGGTTCGAGTGTTGCAGATGCACGGAATAGTTGGGATACATCCTAGGAAACTGTGCCTACCCGCGCGTAACGGTTTAGGCTGTAAGAAATGCTCGGCTGTCTAGCGATTGCCGGGCGCCGGCGATCGTCAAGGCGCGGGACATGGGCTTCGACAGCAATGAACCTGAGCAGAGCCGGGGGCTCCAAGCAGTGCTGACAGCCGGAAGCATCAGTACCGAATCCCTATGGCTGCATTACGTCAGTGTCGGCGGGTCCATGGGCGAACTCGAAGTCGAGGCGTACCTGCAAGGCCTTCTCTCCGTACCTGCGTTCCAGCGCGACATCCTGGCGTTCGCGGCCAACGAGCTGTGGGACAGCCCCGCGGGACCACACGCCCCCTACACCGATGAACTTGGTCCCTTTACGCCGGAAGAGCCCCTGACCCCGTAGCTGTCACACACCGCTCATACCCCTGCAACGAGCCTGCAACATGAATGCGAGAGGCTGGGCCAAGAGCCAAAGAAGCCAGCCGAGGGGAGCAACCATGGGCATCGCAAACACAGACCTTTTCCAGGCGCTGAAGACACAGGCCAGCTTGGCGCAGGCTTTCGGCACATTGCCGGGCAGCGAAGCCGAGCCGCACGCCCTGAACGCAGGGGAACATATCGAGGCCTGGCACAACGGCCGCCTTTTCCACCGGGGCGTGGTGGTGAAAACAGTCGCGGGCACGGGACTGTTCTGGCTGCAGGATGAGGGCGGGAACCGGAGGCTCCTGGACATGGAGTCCGTGGACGTAGTCCCAGCCGGCAGCCCGGCCCCGGTCCCCGTTGAGGAACCGGAGCCAGTCACCGGGGCCACCGTCACGCCCATCTCGATCTTCCCCATCTTCCAGGATGGCTCGCAGGCGATCGCCTAGTGTCCGCCTAGCCCAGCTGCAGGCGGATCATGCTCCAGCTGACCGCCGGCAGTTCAGCGGTGAGTTTGCCGCCGTCGAGCTTTGCACTCACGTTTTCCGACGGCAGGACCGAGGTTGAATCGTCTGCCGTCGCCTGCCAGTACGGGTCCTTGTTCGCGTAGGTCACCGCTTCGATGACCTTGCTTGCCCCGAGGCTTCCGACGGCGGCAGCCAAGGTGAGCGAATCCGTCGTCGAGCGGTTGACGGCGAAGACTACGGCTTCGTTGGCCTCGGCGTCGAGCGTCGCCACGGCCGACAGCGCTGAGAAGCCTGACGTCTTGTCACTGTCCAGCAGCGGGGACTCGACGGCGAGGTTCAGCACGGTGCCCGAGGCATGCCGCGAGGTGAGCGCAAACGGGTGGAACGTGGTCTGCCTCCAGGAACGGCCACCCGGCTCGGTCATGATCGGGGCGATGACGTTGACCAACTGCGCGAGGCTGGCCGCGTGGACGCGGTCCGTGTTGCGCAGGAGGGTGATGAGGAGGTCGCCCACCACCACGGCATCGGCAACGGTATAGCGATCCTCCAGCAGCACGGGAGCCACGGGCCAGTCATCTCCGGTGGGCGCCTTCGATTCGTCACGGGACATGTGCCACACGTTCCACTCGTCGAACGAGATGTTGACCTGCTTTTCGGACTTCAGTACCGACTTCACGTGGTCGATGTGGGACGTGAGGTCCTTGATGAAGGCTTCCATCCGGTGGCCCGCCGAGAGGTGTTCCTGGAGGTCCCCGAAGTCCTCGAAATACTGGTGCGCGGAGATAAGGTCCACGAGCTCGTAGGTCTCGTTGAGGACTACGCGCTCCCATTCGCCGAAGGTGGGCATGCTCGGGGCAGAACTGCCACAGGCCACGAGTTCCAGGTCCGGGTTGACCATGCGCATGGCCCGCGCCGTTTCGGCGGCCACCCGCGCGTACTCCCCCGCCTTCTTGTGGCCGATCTGCCAAAAGCCGTCCATCTCGTTGCCCAAGCACCACATGGTGATGTTGTGGGGCTCGACGGCGCCATTGGCCTTGCGCTGTTCGGAGAGGGCCGTTCCACCCTTGATGTTGGAGTACTCCAGGAGATCCAAGGCTTCCTGGGTCCCCCGCGTGCCGAGGTTGACGGCCATCATGGGCTCGACGCCGGCCTTCGCTGACCACTTTGCGAACTCATCCACGCCCACCAAGTTGGGGTCCGTGGAGTGCCAGGCGAGGTCCAACCGTGCGGGGCGCTGGTCCTTGGGGCCGACGCCGTCCTCCCAGCGGTAGCCGGAGACGAAGTTGCCGCCCGGGTAGCGGACCGTTGAGACACCGAGCTCCTTGGTGAGTTCAAGGACATCCGCGCGGAATCCGTCTTCATCTGCGGTGGGATGCTCCGGCTCGAAGATGCCCGTGTACACGCAGCGGCCCAGGTGCTCAACAAAGGCCCCGAAGGACTTCCTCCTCACGGGGCCTACGACGAACGCGGGGTCAAGGGTGATTTTGGCAGTGGGGTTTTCTGGGGTTTCCAAGCGGGGTGTCCTTTTGAGTTCAGGTCTGCTGTTTGCTGGTTTACAACGTTGTAGAAACTATGCTGCGGGTGCCTTGGGGTGCGCGTCAAGGGTTTGGGCTCCTGCGAGGGAAAAGAAAACCCCGGGACCACGTGGTCCCGGGGTTTTCGGAGGGTGGGCCCTGTGGGGATCGAACCCACGACCCACGGATTAAAAGTCCGATGCTCTACCAACTGAGCTAAAGGCCCTCCAGCTGTCTAAACAGCCATGAATACTGTACCCCACAGCACGCGGGGCAGTAGAACGCAGTAACCTCGCGTACCGCCGCCACCCACTTTGGGCAGCGCACGACGGCGGTGCGCGGCCAGGGCGGCGTGTCGGCCCACCATCGGCGGCAAAGCAGGTCGCAGCGGTACTCCCAGCCGACCGCGGAACCTCGCGTACCGTAACGACCCACTTTGGGCAGCGCACGACGGCGGCGCGCGGCCAGCGTACCGTGACGACCCACTTTGGGCAGCGCACGACGGCGGTGCGCGGCAAGGGCGGCGTGTCGGCCCACCGTCGGCGGCAAAGCAGGTCGCAGCGGTACACCCACCCGACAGCGGAACCTCGCGTGCCGCCGCCACCCACTTTGGGCAGCGCACGACGGCGGCGCGCGGCCAGGGCGGCGTGTCGGCCCACCATCGGCGGCAAAGTAGGTCGCAGCAGTACACCCACCCGACTGCGGAACCTCGCGTACCGCCGCCACCCACTTTGGGCAGCGCACAACGGCGGTGCGCGGCGAGGGCGGCGTGTCGGCCCACCGTCGGCGGCAAAGTAGGTCGCAGCGGTTCTCCCACCCGACTGTGGAACCTCGTGTACCGTGACGACCCACTTTGAGCAGCGCACGACGGCGGTGCGCGGCCACGGCGGCGTGTCGGCCCACCATCGGCGGCAAAGTAGGTCGCAGCGGCACGCCCACGCAGCCCAAGCAGCCCCAGCCAACCGTTACTCGACCGCGTCAGGGCACAGGAGTACGGTGAACTCATGAGCGAACAGCCAGGACCACGCGCATACGGCGGAGCCAACAGGCACCACAAACCCAAGCCCTTCGCGCCCATAGATTTCGAACCGTTCGCCGGTGGCGCCGACCCCGCCCGCGTCTCGGAAGCCGCCCACCTCGCGGCCCAGGCGCTGGTCAGGCGTGGCCGCGACAGCGACGACCCCAAAGTCACGCGCAGGCTGGTCAAACTCGCCGACGAACAGGGCCTCGACGCCATCGCCGAGATGTGGGCCGAAAGCCCGGCGCGCTCACTGCCCGGCGCACTGTGGCGGCTCTACGCACTCCGGGCCGCGACCATCCAGAACCCCGAACGCATCTCCGTCTACTTCCGGGCCGGCCGGGACACGGCGCAGGTTTCCAACGTTGTGGCAGGCGCAGCCGAACCACCAGGCGCCGATGAAATGAAGACCATGGCGGACGCCATTTTGTCCGGAGCGTTCGACGGCGATTTCGACGTCGCGCTGGAACGTTCCGCCGCGTTTTGCCGGGTGGTGGCACTCGGCCAGGCGACGCTTGCCGATGGTGCCGAGCACAGCAACGAGGGTCACGCCAGCAAGCTGACCCGCAATTCCCATCAACTCGTGAAGACCGCGGAAGACCTGGAACACGCAGCAAATGCTTGGCGTTTGGGCGAACTCGATTAGCGATGGAACAGCCAACACAGGGGCCGGAAGTTACCCACTTCCGGCCCCTGCTGTCAATGTTGACTTAGCTCCGGCTACGTAGAAAACTGAAGTTGGTGTCGAACCGCGAAACCCCCGGGCTTCAACTTATAGCCGCTTCGAGCGGCCTACCGCCGAGAGGCGTATCCGGTTCGGCACCATTTTTATGCCCTACTTCAGGGTGATCTTCGTTTCCGCTTGTTCCTTCTTGTCGTGATCCAGCTTCCCGTCAGCACCCGCCGGCGTCATGGTTGCTGAGACCTCGGCTTCCTTACCCGCTGTGTAGGCGAAGTTCTCGGCAATGTTGAAGGACTCCCCCGGGGCCAACTTGAACGGGGCCTCTTCCTTCAGCTTGATGCCCGAGCTGGTCAGCCCATGCTTCTTGAACTGGTCGCTGCTGGAATCCGAGGGCATGCCACCCAGGTACTTCCAGTCCGTGTACTTGGCGTTCGGCGTGATGAGCGAGTGGCTCAGGGGAATCTCCGCCGAGGAAGTGTTGGTCACTACGTAGTTCACGTAAACCACGGGAGCGCCCTTCTTCAGCAGGTTCTCCTTGGTGTCCTTGTCCACGAACATGCTGTCCTTGGAGGCAACGTCCGTGGCCACCTGGTAGATGTCCACACTGAAGCTCTCGCCCTTGATGCTGCCGAGCTTGTCTCCCGCGTCCGAAATCGGGAGGGCCCAGGACGCGGCTTTGTAGGCGCCCGAAGAGGCACCATCAGCGGAGGCAGAGGCAGACGGCGAGGCAGACGCAGAAGCCGACGACGAGGAGGACGACGACGGTTCGGAACCTGCCGCCGTCGTGCTTGTACCGCCGCCGCAGGCACTCAAGGCCAGCATTCCGGCAAAGGCGATGCCGGTGATCTTCACTACATTGTTGATACGCACAATTCCCCCATTGAGTTGATTAATTCGGTAACGTCACTAGATTTCCATAAAACGCGGGGGAGTTGCCATGGGGAGAAGTGCCCGCGTGTCGGCAATCCGGGAAAGCCACATAACACGGCAGAGCCCTGCGTACAGGTAAAGTTGTGACCGAAACGGGAAGCGTCAAGTCAAGCTGCCCGCCGCCCATCCGACCCCCGACCGGAAGCGACATGAAGCTGCGCCTTTTCCCCCAGGAGCCTGCCGGGCTGGTACTTCTCGCGCAGATGGCCGGTGTCATTGTGACGGCAACGGGTACGCTCTCGGAGATCCTCGGCGCACCCGCCAGCGAGCACGAGCGGCTCAGTGAGGAACTGCACGAGCACGAGTCCAAGTCGTTGGACCTGCACTTTGCGCTCCTGACGCACATGCGCACCAGCTTTGTGAACCCGCTCCCCCGCGAGGACATGTACACGCTGTCCCGCCACCTCAACGAGGCCATGGAAAAGCTTGACGCTGTCGGTGAACTCGTGGCGCTGTACAAACTGGACCGCCTGCCCAAGCGGGCCGCCGACCAGCTGGAAATCATCAGCCGGCAGGCCGAGCTCACCGTTGATGCCATGCGCAAGCTCGAGGACCTGGACGAACTCGAGGACTACTGGATCGAAATCCTGCGGCTTGCCAAGCGGGCCGAGCGGACGCACCGGACCTGGGTAGCCGAGATGCTCAAGGACATGAAGTCCACCCAGTACGCCCGGCACCGGGACATCGCCAACGAACTGGTGGAAGTCACCAAGGACATGCGGAAGATCGCTACGCAGGTAGGCAGCATCATCGTCAAGGAATCATGACGTGACCACTGCCATCCTGGTCCTCGTGGTGGGCTTGGCCGCAGGATTCGCGTTCCTGAACGGCTTCCGTGACGTCTCGAACGCCGTAGCGCTTTCCACCAGGACGCGTGCCCTCACGCCGTCCATTGCCGTGCTCCTGGCGGTCATTTTCAACTTCGTCGGAGCCATGCTGAGCGGCAGCTTCGTGCTCTCGTTTACCCAGGACTGGATCACCCTGCCCTCCGGCACCAGTGGTTTGACCATGCTCGCTTCCGCCCTGGCCGCAGCAATCCTCTGGGGCGTCTATGCCTGGTGGCGGGGCATTCCTCTGTCTTCCACGAACTCGCTCATGGGCGGCTTGATCGGGGCCGGGGCTGCGAGTGTCCTGGTGGGCGGCAACTTCATCGACGGCGTGGACTCCGTACTGATCACACAGGTAGTGCTCCCGCTGCTGGTGTCCCCCGTGATCGCGTTCGTTGCCGCTTACCTGCTGGTGTGGCCGGTGACGTGGGCCGCCCGTTACGCCCAGCCCAATGTCATCAACCGGCGGTTCCGCCGGGCACAGGCAGTGTCCTCAGCGGCGGTTGCGTTCGGCCACGGCCTGCAGGACGGACAACGCACGACGGCGGTACTCCTCCTGGCGCTGGTGGCGGCGGGACTCGAATCCGGCGCGGGAGTACCCTTCTGGATCCTCCTCGTCACGGCCCTCATGCTGACGGCCGGAACACTGTTCGGGGGCTGGCGGATCTCGCACAACCTCGGGTACAGGATGATCCGGATCGACCCGCTGCGGGGCTTCGTCGCGCAAACCCTGACGTCGGTGATGCTGTTTGTCGGCGCGATCGGCCTGCACTTCCCGTTGTCCACCACGCACACCCTCACGGCCTCGGCCCTGGGGGCGGGAACCAACCAGCGCTTCCACGTGACCAACCGCCGGCTGGTGCGCCGGATCCTCCTTTTCTGGCTGGTCACCCCGATCATCACGGCGGCCGTGGCTTTCATCCTCGAGCTGGCCTTCTCACCCCTCGCGGACCTCTAAACCCCTCACCCAACTGGGTCGCATTTGTGCGCGTTTTGAGGGCTCAAAACGCGCACAAATGCGACTTAGTTGGGTACAAAAAGCGACGGCGGCCGTACCCCCAAGGCGACGGCCGCCGTCGTAATTCGCCGGTTCCCCCCATGGAAGCCGGAGCCTGCCGAACCCTTATCCGAAGCGGCCGGACACGTAGTCCTCGGTGGCCTTCTGGGACGGGTTGTTGAAGATGGACGTGGTGTCGGCGAACTCGATGAGCTTGCCCGGCTTGCCCGTGCCGGCGATGTTGAAGAACGCGGTCTTGTCAGAGACGCGGGCCGCCTGCTGCATGTTGTGGGTCACGATCACCACGGTGTACTGGTCCTTGAGCTCGTTGATGAGGTCTTCAACGGCCAGGGTGGAGATGGGGTCCAAGGCGGAGCACGGCTCGTCCATGAGGATCACCTGGGGCTCAACGGCGATGGCGCGGGCGATGCACAGACGCTGCTGCTGGCCACCGGAAAGGCCGGATCCGGGCTTGTCCAGGCGGTCCTTGACTTCGTTCCAAAGGTTGGCGCCCACCAGGGACTTCTCAACCAGAGCGTCGGCCGCACCCTTGGAGATCTTCTTGTTGTTCAGCTTCACGCCGGCCAGCACGTTGTCCCGGATGGACATGGTGGGGAACGGGTTGGGGCGCTGGAAGACCATGCCAACCTGGGTCCGGACGGTGACGGGATCCACGCCGGGGCCATAGAGGTTGTCGCCGTCGAGCAGGACTTCACCCTCAACACGGGCACCCGGAAGGACCTCGTGCATGCGGTTCAGGGTGCGCAGGAAGGTGGACTTGCCACAGCCGGACGGGCCGATGAAGGCCGTGACGGACTTGGCTTCGATGTTGATGTTGACGCCTTCAACGGCAAGGAAGTTGCCGTAGTAGACATTCAAGTCTTTGACGTCGATGCGCTTGGACATGGTGTTCCTTTGTTCCTTGGGGGTCTGGAAGTTTTTGACGTAGCAGCGTCGGAGCTGCCGGCCCGGCTAGCGTCCTGTTTTCGGAGCGAAGATGCGGGCGATAAGGCGTGCTCCGAGGTTCAGGAGCATCACCAGGATGATCAGCACCAGGGCGGCGCCCCAAGCACGCTGGTCCGAGGGGCCAGGGTTGGACGGCGACGTCGGGTTGAGGATCTGCGTGTAGATGAACGTGGGGAGGGAGGCCATCCAGCCGCCGAACACGTTGTTGTTGATGGTGGTGGCGAAGCCGGCGGTGACCAGGATCGGCGCGGTTTCACCGATCACGCGGGCGATTGCCAAGGTGACGCCGGACGCGATGCCGGAGATCGCCGTCGGAATGACCACCTTCACGATGGTGCGCCACTTGCGGACGCCCAGCGCGTAGGACGCTTCGCGGAGCTCGTTCGGGACGATCTTGAGCATTTCCTCGCTGGAGCGGACAACCACCGGGATCATGAGGACGGAAAGCGCGACGGCGGCTACCGCACCGGTCTTGGTTCCGGGCCCCACGATGGCGAAGAAGAACGCTGCTGCGAAGAGGCCTGCCACGATGGACGGGATGCCGGTCATGACGTCCACGAAGAACGTGATGGCGCGGGCCAGCGGGCGGTCGTTGCCGTACTCCACCAGGTAGATCGCGGTCAGCAGCCCAACGGGCACCGAGATGACGGTGGCCAGCAGGGTGATCTGGATGGTGCCGAGCAGCGCGTGGTAGATACCGCCGAGGACCTTGCCGCCCTCTTCCACTGCCTTGTTGTCGAAGGCGCCGGTCACGCCATTCATGGAGGTGCCAAGGAAGCCGGGGGTGACCAGGCCGGGAATGCCGTTGACCAGCACCGTCCAGATGACGGAGACCAGTGGCAGGAGTGCGATCAGGAAGGCACCGACCACCAGGCAGGTGGCCAGCTTGTCCTTGGCCTTGCGGGCACCTTCAACTGCGCCGCTCCAGGCGACCAGACCTACGGTGAACAGGATGGCCGAGACCAATCCCCAGCCGAAGGCGTTGAAGCCGATGAGTGCCAGGATGGCGGCACCAAGGATCAGGGCGACGGCCAGGACGATGTAGGGCGCGAACTTGGGCAGTTGGCCCTTGGTGAGCGCTGAGCGCTTGCGGACTACTGTGGCGGTCATTTAGTTGGCTCCCGAGAATTCTTTGTGCTTGCTGATGATCCAGCGGGCGATCATGTTCACGCCAAGGGTGATGACGAACAGCACCAGGCCGGCGGCGATCAGCGTGTTCACCTTGATGCCGCTGGCTTCGGGGAAGTTCAGGGCAATCTCGGCGGCGATGGTCTGGTTGCCGGACTGGATCAGGCTCGCGGTCAGCACACCGGAGGAAAGCACCAGGGCTACCGCCATGGTTTCACCAAGCGCGCGGCCCAGTCCCAGCATGATCGCGCTGATGATGCCCGGACGGCCGAAGGGCAGCACGGCCATCTTGATCATTTCCCAGCGGGTGGCTCCCAGTGCCAGGGCGGCTTCCTCGTGCAGCTTGGGGGTCTGCAGGAAGATTTCGCGGGAGAGGGAGGTAATGATCGGCAAGACCATGACGGACAGGACGATGCCTGCGGTCAGGATGGTCTTGCCCGTAGCGGAGGCGGGGCCTTGGAAGAGCGGGATCCAGCCCAGGTTGTTGGCCAGCCAGTCGTAGGCCGGGGAGATTTCCTTGGCCAGGAACGCCGCACCCCAGGCACCGTAGACAACGGACGGGATGGCAGCGAGCAGGTCCACCACGTAGCCCAGACCCGAAGCGAGCCGGCGGGGTGCGTAGTGCGAGATGAACAGTGCCACGCCAATGGCCACGGGGGTGGCAATGACGAGGGCGATCACGGCGGCGATCAGCGTGCCCACCACGATCGGGGCGATGTAGGCAAAGAAGCCGTGCCCGCCTTGGATGTTCTCCGGCGGAGCGACGAGCGCCGGGATGGCCTGAACCACAAGGAACAACGCGACTCCGAAGAGAACCGCGAGAATCAGGCACCCTGCGGCCATGGCGGCCCCGGAGAAAACCTTGTCCCCGGCGCGGCCTGCGCCTTGGGAGGTTGTCAGGGAGTTGGTGGTCACTTCACGATCCTTCAGTCTGGAGTGAACTGGTATTACATGGCTAAGTTCCCTGCCCCGGCCAGCGGCGCTTCGGCCACCGGCAAGCGGGACAGGGAACTTCGATGTTCAGCCGGGTTCGGTCAAAACCCGCCGGGAAACCCTAGGACTTGGCCTTGATGGTTTCGATGGCGGCCTTGGCCTTGTCCTGCAGCGTCTTGGAGAGCGGTGCGGACTTTGCGGCGTCAGCGGCGGTCTTCTGACCCTCGTCGGAGACGACGTAGGTTTCGAAGGCCTTGACCAGGTCAGCAACAGCCTTGGTTTCGTAGGTGGTGCACACCACGTGGTAGGAAACGAGCACCACCGGGTAGGCGCCGGAAACAGTGGTCTTGCGGTCCAGCTTGATGGCAACGTCGTTGGTGGCACGGCCGTCAACGGGCTTGCCGGCTTCGACAGCCTTGGCGGCGGCGTCAGCGGAGATCTTCACGAACTCTTCGCCAACCTTGATGGAAGCGGTGCCCAGCTTGCCGGAGACAGCGGAGTCGTCGGCGTAGGTCACGGCACCGGCGGTGTCGGTAACGGTCTTGACCACACCGGAGGTGCCCTTGGCGTTCTCGCCCTTTAGGGATGCGGGCCAAACGCCTGCAGCCTTGTCGGTCCATACCTCGGGAGCAGCTGCTGCGAGGTAGTCGGTGAAGTTGGAGGTGGTGCCGGAGTCGTCAGAGCGGTTGACCGGGGTGACCTTGAGGTCCGGCAGGGTGACGCCGGCGTTCAGGGCTGCGATGGCGGGATCGTTCCAGTTGGTGATCTGGCCGCGGAAGATCTTGGCAACCGTGGTGGCGTCAAGCTTCAGGTCGGTGATGCCCGGGACGTTGAAGGCAACGGCGATCGGGGAGATGTAGACCGGGATGTTGATGGCACCCTCGGGGCCGCACTTGGCCTTGGAAGCCTCAAGCTCGTCGTCCTTGAGGTAGGCGTCGGAACCGGCGAACTGGGCCGAGCCGTCGATGATGGCCTTGCGGCCTGCGCCGGAACCATCCGGGGAGTACTGAACAGTGGCACCCTGGTTGGCGGTAGCGAAGCCGGCCTTCCAGGAATCCATTGCAGCGCCGGTGGAGGAAGCGCCGATGCCGGTCAGGGTGCCGGTAACCTTGGTGCCCGAAGCGGCCGACTGGGTGCCCGCAGTGGTACCGGTTGCGTTGTCCGAACCACAAGCGGTGAGCGCGAGCGCGCCAGCTGCGATGACCGCGATAGCCGCGTTGCGGCCGAAGTGAGTTGCCTTCACTTGAATGTGCCCCTTCCAGGGATTTTCAGATGCTGCCGAACGGAGATTCCGGCGTGAGTGATCTATGGACCTTTTATGTGCCTTTATTGAAGGTAAGGAGCGCAGGTAACGGGACCTGTGGGGAAAAGTGAACGGGAAGTGAACGACGGCGGACCATTGGGTTATGTGGCGCGCGCCACCTTGAGCGTGACGTGGGTCGCGGTTCGGTGGGTGCGGGACCGCGATGCGAACCCGCGGCCGGGCAGTCCGGAGGCAGTCCGGCAAATAGACTGGAGGACATGGCCGCTTCGAAGGGACTCTCCGTAAGCAAGAGGTTTGTCCGTACCCGCTTGCGGACGGGACTCGTCCGGAGCCGGACTTCCCTGGTACCGGCAGTCCAGATGACGGTCTGCGCGGTGGGCGCCTACGCCTTCGCCGAATATGTGCTTGGCCACCAAGGTCCCCTGTTTGCCGCGACCTCTTCGTTGATAGCCCTGGGCTTCTCCCGCGATCCGCGCCTGCGCCGCGTGATCGAGGTGGGCCTGGGCTGCACCTTGGGCATCGTGGTTGGCGACCTCCTGCTCCACTGGCTGGGCGCCGGAATCTGGCAGGCCGCCGTCGTCCTTCTTTTCTCCATCCTGCTGGCCAGGTTCCTGGACAGCGGCACGATCTTCACCACGCAGCTGGGGTTGCAGTCGCTGCTGGTGGTGCTGCTGCCGGCACCTGCCGGCGGACCGTTCACGCGCAGCCTGGATGCCGTGGTGGGCGGCGTGGCCGCCTTGCTGGTGACCATCCTGGTCCCGAAGGATCCGCGCCAGGAGCCCAGGAAGGACGTCCAGAAAATCCTGCACGAGCTCGCCGAGATCCTGCGCGAGTGCGCCAAGGCGATGCTGGACAGTGACTCGACAACCGCCTGGCATGCCTTGATCCGGGGCCGCAATTGCCAGCCGCTGGTGGATCGGATGCGGCAGACCCTGCGGGCATCAGGCGAGGTGGCCACGCTCGCTCCTGCCCACCGCCGGCACCGGGACGAACTCGCCAGCTTGGAACATTCCCTGGAATACATCGACCTCGCACTGCGTAACAGCCGGGTCTTCGCCCGCCGGCTGACCAGCGCCATCAACCACGCTGCGGTCTCTGACGAAGCCATCGACAGCATCTCGGAAGTCCTCATGGAGACTGCCGCTGCGGTGGACGAACTGACCATCGGGCTCTCGGAGCAGAGCGAAGGAACGCGTCGGGCCCATGTGCGCCGTGCCCGGTCCGACCTGACCATGATCGCTTCACGGCTCCACCCCAAGATGCTGGACGTGCACCGGCTGGAGGGCGAAACCGTGGTGATGCTGTTCCGGCCGCTCATGGTGGACCTGCTGGAAGCGAGCGGATTGGAACCCGAGGAGGCCCGCGCGGTCCTCCCTCCGTTGTAGGGTCCTCCCAGCAAAGACACATTTCCGCCGAGGACAATGGAGCGATGCTTCCTGCTACCCCCGTGCGCCCATCCCTGCGCTTCAGGCCGGCACCAGCCTTGCGGCTGCGCCAGCGACTGCTGTTCCTGTGGGCCGGAGCGCTGTTCGTTGCCGGGGATGTGGTGTTCTGGCTGATGTTCGCCGCCGTCCTGTCCTCCAGTGGCCTGGCAACCCTCGATGGCGCCGTCCACACGTTCGTGGTGGACTCCCGCAGCCCCTTTTCCACCGCCTTCCTCAGCGCGGTTGCCGAGGTCACCTCGCCAACGGTGATGTCCGTGATTGGCGGCCTCGTCGCCATCGTGTGGGCCGTTTGGAAGCGCGAAGTCTGGCGACCGGCCGTGCTGCTGGGGTCCATGGTTCTCTCGGTGGTCCTGGCCACGGTCATCAAACTGGATGTCTCGCGTTCACGCCCGCCGTCGTCGGACTTCCTCCTGGGTCCCGACGACGCCCTATCCTTCCCCTCCGGCCACACGCTCGGTGCCGCGGTTTTCGCGTCGGTCCTCGCTTATTTGCTCGTCTCGCGTTCCGGTACACGTACGACGGCGGTGCTCGCCTATGCCGGTGCCGCTTTGCTCACGCTGGTGGTCGCCTACAGCCGGCTCTACCTGGGGTACCACTGGCTCACCGACGTGGTGGCATCGCTGGGGGTGGCCCTGGGTGTGCTGGGCCTGGCGGTGTTCGTTGACGCGGCACGGCACGGAAGGTCCGCCTAGCACTTCCCGCCGGCCGGCCTAAATTCCTCCCCCCATTCTTATTGTTGCGAAGGCAACTACTCGGTAGCCTATGCACCATCGTGAGCACATTCACGGGTTCGCATGTAATCATCTGGGGAGACATACATGAAACGTTCCTTGCTTGCTTTAACGGGTGCTTTGGCTGTTGCACTTGCCGGGCCCATGGCGCCGGCCACAGCCGCCACAACACCAGCACAAGTAGCCACCGGATTTTCCGGATCGGCTTACGGTTCCTACATTTTCAACGCAGACAAGACGCTGACTTCGGGTCCAACAGCGAATTCGGGCGTCAGCTGCACGGGTGCTACCGGAAGGACTGCCACCAACACAGCCGCAGGATTGAACGTTCCCGCCGTGGGAACTGTGGGCGCCGCGTCCACGAGCGTGAAGACCCTGTTGACCGCCACAGGAAAACGCATTGAAGCGCAATCGACCGTCGCCGGCACCAACCTGCTTGGCGGGCTCATCACCGCGGGGACCATCACCTCGGCCAGCTCCGCCGACAAGAACACCAGTGGTGCTTTCTCTGGCACCAACGCCACAACCATCGCCGACCTCAAGGTCCTGGGCCTTCCTGTCAACGCCAATCCGGCACCCAACACGGTCCTTGACCTGAACGTTCCGCTGGTGGGGTCGGTGGGCAAGGTGACCCTCAACGGCCAGGAGAAACGAGCCGTCACCGGCGGCTACATCGTCACGACTACGGCGCTGCGGGTGGAAATCCTCAAGACAGGGCTCGCCGGGCTCAAGGTGGGAACGGACATCCGCGTTGGCGTCAGCACCGCCGGCCTGGGTCCGGCACAGACCGGCTACCTGGCCGGAACGGGCTTCAGCACGCGGGCTGTCCTGGCCAATGGTTTGCTGGGGTCCAACCCCACGGCCCTGGCCTACGCCAAGTGCGGTGGCGGAACCAATAATGCCAACCTGGCTTCCACCAACATCCTGGGGCTTGCAACCGCCGGGGCTTCCTCAACGGCAACCACGGGAGTCCTGACACCACAGCCAAAGGTCACGGTCACCAATACGATTGCGGGGCTCAACCTCCTCAATGGGGCAATCCAGGTGGACGGCATCAAGGCGGAGACCAGCGCAACGAGGGCAGCGACCGGTACAACTGTGACGTTGACTGATACGTCCACGTTCACCAACCTGCGGGTTGCGGGCTTGCCGGCCATCAATGCATCGGTTGCACCGAACACGGTGGTCAATGTGGCAGGCCTGGGCACGGTCACCCTGCACAAGGTCAGCAAGTCATCCACCAGCATCATCGTCACCATGATTGATGTAGTCATCAGCCAGCCGATTGGGGCGCTGCCAACGGGCTCGAGGATCCAGATCGGTTACTCGAGCACGGGCGTCGTCCAGTAAGCAGTCCAGGCTGGAACAGGCCGGCCCGTCAGCCCCTCCGGGGTTGGCGGGCCGTCCTTTTCTGTCAGTGGTCCGCACTAACCTTGGATCCATGGCTTCAAAGACCTCCCGTGCTTCCAAGACCCCTGCGTACAAATGTGCCGAATGCGGCTGGACCGCCATCAAATGGGTGGGGCGTTGCGGCGAGTGCCAGGCGTGGGGAACCGTTGAGGAATACGGCGCCACTGTGGCCCGTACGACGGCGGCCGCTACGGTTCTGGAGCCTGCCCGCCGCATCGCCGAGGTGGATGGGACGACGGCGGCCTTCCTCCCCACCGGGGTGGACGAACTCGACCGCGTCCTGGGTGGAGGGCTCGTCCCGGGTGCCGTGATCCTGCTTGCCGGGGAACCCGGCGTCGGGAAGTCCACGCTCCTGCTGGATGTAGCCGCGAAGTTCGCGCGCACCGGGCAGGACGTCCTGTACGTCACGGGCGAGGAATCGGCGGCGCAGGTGAAGCTGCGGGCCGAGCGGATCGATGCCGTCGCCCACACCCTGTATCTGTCGGCGGAAACAGACCTGGGGCAGGCGCTGGGGCAGGTGGAGAAGCTCGAACCCAAGCTCCTCATCGTGGACTCCGTGCAGACCCTTAGCAGTGCGGACGTCGAGGGCAGCGCCGGCGGCGTCTCGCAGGTCCGCGAGGTGGCGGCGTCCATCATCGCTGCTGCCAAGCGGCGCAACATGACCACGCTGCTGGTGGGCCACGTCACCAAGGAAGGGACCATCGCCGGTCCGCGCCTCCTGGAACACCTGGTTGATGTGGTGTGCCAGTTCGAAGGCGAGCGCCATTCCCGGTTGAGGCTGCTCCGAGCCGTCAAGAACCGCTACGGCGCCACGGACGACGTCGGATGCTTTGACCTGAACGAGGCCGGTATCGAGGGCCTGGCCGATCCCAGCGGGCTCTTCGTGTCACGGACGCGCGAGCCCGTCTCCGGTACCTGCATCACGGTGACCATGGAGGGCCGCCGGCCCCTGCTGGCCGAGGTGCAGTCCCTCCTGGCGGAAAGCGCGAATGCCCAGCCTCGGCGTGCCACCAGTGGTCTTGAAAGTTCCAGGGTGGCCATGCTCCTGGCCGTCCTGCAACAGCGGGCCGGCTGCATGCTGCACAAGGACGACTCCTACGTTGCCACTGTTGGCGGCGTGAAACTTACCGAACCGGCCACGGACCTTGCCGTTGCGTTGGCCGTCGCGTCCGCCAAGTCCCGGAAGGCACTCCCCCAGCGGCTCATTGCTTTTGGCGAGGTTGGGTTGGCCGGCGAAGTGCGGCCTGTCCCTGGTATCAACCAACGGATTCAGGAGGCCCACCGCCTGGGCTTCACGCACGCAATTGTTCCGGCCAGTCCAGCGGGTGCCGGGGTGATCCCTGATGGCTTCTCGGTCCGCGAAGTGGGGCATCTGGCGGAAGCATTGGAACTGCTCATCACCTGAGCGTCATACGATTGAGCCCCGGCTCCGGCGTCTTTAGGATGGGACAAAACTGCAGTTCAGGAAGGCCTGGTGTTTGTAGTGGGGGAACAATCCGTGGACAGCCCTGAGTCACGCAAGGAAAACCGCGCCGAACTGTGGAGGGCCTTCACGCTTCCCGTCATTATTGGCTTGGTGGTGCTGGGCATCGCCGGCGTGAACTTCGCGAACGGGCTGGCCGAGAAGCAGTCCCAGTCCGCCTTGACGTTGCCCTCCTGCGAAGTGGTGCCCCGTACCGAACTGGTCCCCGACGGTGGAACTCTCTTTGGGGTGAACCTGGACTGGCACTCCAAGCCCCTGGCCACATTCGCCAAGGACCTGGGCCACAAACCGGCTGTCAGCGTATCCTTCACCGGCTTCCCTCTGACAAGCAAGGACGAGGACGATCTTGAGCAGGCTGTCCAGCAGATCCGGGCTGACGGCCACATGATGCTGCTGACGCTGGAACCGGCTGCCGGCCTGTCCACTGTCACCGAGGAAACGGCCAACGCACTCGCCAAGGACCTGGACCGGTTCAATAAGGAGGGTGTCCCGGTCATTGTCCGTTTCGCCCACGAAATGAATGGCTCCTGGTATGCGTGGTCCCAGCAGCCCCAAAAGTACATCGCGTCGTTCCAGACGCTTGCCACGGCAGTCCACAGCCTGGCGCCCGGATCGGCCATGATGTGGGCACCCAATTATGGCGGTGGCTACCCATTCTCCGGTGGCGCCTTTGAGGCCAAACCGGGCACGGCCGAGTTCGCGGCGCTGGATACCAACGGTGACGGTGCCCTGACCATGCAGGACGACGCCTATGCCCCCTATTACCCGGGTGATGACGCCGTGGACTGGGTAGGGATGTCTTTGTACCACTGGGGCGCCAAGTACCCGTGGGGCGAGAATGAACTCCCCGAGGCCAACAAGTTCACGGACCAACTCACCGGAAAGTACGTGGGCGCCAACGGCGACGACAGCCTCCTCCCCGATTTCTACGACGTCTACGGCGTACAACACGGCAAACCTGTGGCGATCCCCGAAACGGCCGCCCTCTACGCACCGGCCGCCGGAGGCGAACAGGAGATGGCCATCAAGCAGTCCTGGTGGAAGCAACTCTTTGATCCGTCCGTCCACCAACAATTCCCGCAGCTCAAGATGATCAACTGGTTCGAGTGGGACAAGAACGAGGTAGAGGTCAAGGGCCGGGTGGACTGGACCATCACCAACACTCCACTGGTGCGGGAAGAGTTCACCTCGGCGCTGCCGGACTGGTTGCGCTATGGCCCCAGCCAATCCTGCCAGCCGCAACCGTAAAGTCAGTCGGGGTGTCGAGCCCTGGTCAACAGCGGCGTCGGTCAGGATAAGACCCATGACCAAAAGAACTGTGCTTGTAGGGGGACGCTTTTTCTTTGGCCTTCTGACCCTGGTTGCCGTGGCGACGCAACTCGTGGTCCACATAGGGCTGGGTTACGACGTCGGAAACTTCTTCAGCTATTTCACCAACCTGTCCAACATCTTCGCCGCCGTCGTCCTGCTGATCAGCGGTTACCGGGTGCTCATCCGGAAACGTCCCAGCGAGGCGGACGACGTCACCCGCGGAACGGCGACGATCGCCATGGCCGTGGTGGGGATAGTCTTCGGTGCACTGCTGGCCGGCGAGGATCTGGGCTCCATGGTGCCGTGGGTCAACTTCGTGGTGCACTACCTGATGCCCGTGGTGATGGTGGCCGACTGGCTCTTCCAGCCGCCCCGGGCAAAGCTGGAGCTCCGGCATATCCCCTACTGGCTGATCTATCCCATTGCGTACCTGGTCTACAGCCTCATCCGGGGATCGATCGTGAACTGGTATCCGTATTGGTTCATCAATCCGGACCGTGCCGGAGGCTGGGTCGGCGTGGTGGTGTACGCCATCGCGATCGCCGTTGGCTTCCTCACAGTGAGCCTCGCGATGCTGTGGCTCGGCAACAAGCTGAAGCGCCAAGTGGATTACTGAGCTTCAGCACTAGTGCATTGGAACCGCAGGGTGTGACGATGAATCTCCGCCCACTTGGTACCCCGCCAGTGAAGTCCAAAGTACACCTCCGCGTCGGGCACGCCTGAGCCCTTTCGAGGCATCCGCGAACATAACAAAATGGCCCACTTTGGGGCTTGCTGGTGCGGTTAACGGTGCCGGGAAGCCATATCATGGTGCTTGTCGTCATCAGGGCATTTTCACGGGTGCCTCCCGATGCCGGATTCAGCTTGTCTGTGAGCCGAGGCTTGCACCTTCGAAGGGAAACCCCATGGCCCGGAGCCCGGAAGAATCGCTCAAGGCGACTCTGGCCAGAGTCGCGCCCGGAACGCCGTTGCGTGACGGACTGGAACGGATCCTTCGCGGCCGCACCGGCGCACTGATCGTGCTGGGCTCGGACCGCACCATCGACTCCATCTGTTCGGGTGGTTTCGAGATCGGCATCGAGTTCTCCCCCACGCGCCTTCGTGAGCTGGCCAAGATGGACGGTGCGATCGTGTGCGACAAGGACGCCAGCAACATCATCAAGGCCGCAGTCCAGCTGGTTCCGGATTCAAGCATCGAAACCCAGGAATCCGGCACCCGTCACCGCACGGCTGAGCGAGTGGCCATCCAGACGGGTGTCCCGGTGATCTCGGTGAGCCAGTCCATGCAGATCATCGCCCTTTACGTGAACGGCCTCCGCCATGTGTTGGAGGGCTCCGAGAAAGTGCTGGCCCGCGCAAACCAGGCCCTCGCAACCTTGGAACGGTACAGTGCCAGGCTGGACCAAGTCACCAGCTCGCTCTCAGCCTTGGAAATCGAAGCGCTGGTCACCGTCAGGGATGTTGCCGTGACCTTGCAGCGGCAGGAGATGGTCCGCCGCATCTCAGAGGAAATCGCCCAGTACGTCCTGGAACTTGGCGAGGATGGCCGTCTGCTCTCCCTGCAGCTCGAGGAACTCACCACGGGCCGCGGTCCGGGCAGCGACGTCATCATCCGCGACTATTCGGACCCGGACGCCACACCTGAGGAGATCGAAGAGGCCGTCCAGGCCCTGCTGAACCTGGGTCCCACCGAGTTGATCGACCTCAGCAAGATTGCCCACATCATCGGATTTGCCGGTGGCGTGGAACAGCTGGACGCAGTAGTCCAGCCCCGTGGCTACCGCCTGCTTTCCGGCCTCAAATCCGTACCGAAGGCGGTGGCCGACCGTTTGGTGGACTACTTCGGCGGACTCCAGAACCTCATGGCGGCAACCATCGACGATCTCATGACGGTGGACGGCATCGGCGATCAGCGCGCCCGTACGGTCCGCGAGGGGCTCAGCCGGATGGCAGAAGCAAGCCTCCTGGACCGGTTCCTCTAAGGCGACTGCCGCCGTCGTACGTCCCGCTCAAGCAGCGCTAGTTCAGCTGGAAGACGGCCTTCGGGCTCGCCTTGTTACCCAGCCGCGCCTCGAACGTGTAATACGCGCCGCCGGCACCCGGCTTGGCAGTGATGGCGCCGCAGCCTTCCAACGTGCGGTTGCGCTGCCACGGGAAGTTGGCGGTCTCGCTCTTTCCGGGCTGGATGGTCTTGATCAGGTCCACGCCACCGGTCTGGCAGTCCTTGGACGAGAAGATCCGGTCCGCGCCGCTCATGATCACGTACTCCATTTGCGAGGTGCCCACGTTAACCTCACACGGCGCCGATCCGCCATTGGTGATGGTCATGGTGAGCAGCGGAAGCTCCTCGGCGGCGTAAGCGGCTTTGTCCGTTTTCGCAGCAACGGTCATGAGATTGAAGTCGCACACCGGAGTGGGCGAGGCCGACGGCGTCGCTGCCCCTGCCGACGGTGTGCTGACGGGCGTGGGGGCGGTGGTCGCGGGAGGCGTGCTCACGGCCTGGGGCTCACTGCCGCCGGCGATGGCACGGGTGATGGCCGAGATACCGGCAACCAGCAGGGCGATCACTACCAGCAGGCCGATGAGCACCACCAGACGACGACGGCGGTACACGGCGGGGCTGGGGCGTCGCCTTTGCGTCGGCGCGGCGGAGCGCGCGGACGACTGCTGCTTACCCTGGGTGGCCATGTTTCTAGGCTAGGCGGACGGCCCTCCATGCACCCCACCACCACGCCGCCAGCCGGCAATGTGACGTCCACCATGGGCCACTGCGAAGCCTGACGACACCACGGATTCCACTACAGTAGAGGGCAGCATGGCACTCCCAGACACCGATGAATTGACGCAGCTCCACGAGGCTTTGGACCAGTGGTTTGCCCGGACCGCCCGCGACCTTCCGTGGCGCGATCCGGCCTGCAGCCCGTGGGGGATCCTGGTCAGCGAAGTCATGCTCCAACAAACACCCGTGGTCCGGGTCCTTCCCGTGTGGCTCGATTGGATGGAGCGCTGGCCCACACCGTCGCATCTGGCCAGTGAGCCTTCGGGTGAAGCCGTCCGGCATTGGGGCAGGCTGGGATACCCGCGCCGGGCCCTCAGGCTGCACGCGGCCGCCGTCGCCATCCGGGATGACCACGGCGGCGAGGTGCCGGACAACTATCCCGAACTGTTGGACCTGCCGGGCGTCGGCAATTACACGGCTGCCGCCGTCGCCGCCTTTGCCTTTGGCCGTCGCGAGACCGTGGTGGACACCAACATCCGGCGGGTGCACGCCCGGCTCATTTCCGGCAGCGCCCTGCCGGCCCCCACACTCACGGCTGCCGAAATGCGCATGGCCGACGCCCTCCTCCCCGAGGACCACAGGCTGTCCGTCCGCTGGAATGCTTCCGTCATGGAACTCGGCGCCATGGTGTGCACGGCACGCAGCCCCAAGTGCGCCGACTGTCCCGTCCGCGAAAGCTGCGCCTGGCTCGCGGCTGGTGAGCCGCCGCCGTCGTACGTTCCCAAGGGCCAGGCATGGCACGGCACCGACCGCCAGGTCCGCGGCGCCGTGATGGCGGTCCTCCGCGAAGCTGCTACGCCGGTTCCGCGCGAGATGTTCGAACAGCCGCCTGCCGACCTCGGGTTCGCACCGTCCGGCGTCGGGATCCCTCTTGCCGCGCTGCACCGCCTCAATTCGGCGCCGGAACAGCTGGAGCGGGCCCTGGACGGGCTGCTGCGGGACGGCTTGGCTGAAATGCACGACGGCGGCCTGCGGCTTCCGGTGTAGGCGCCGCCGACCTACCCTGAAGCCATGGGGAAAATTGGGGTGGTCTTAGCCTTCGCGGGGACAGCTGCCTTGCTTGGCGGCTGCTCTCTTGGGCCTGTTGCGTGCCCGGCGATGGGGCAGGTCACGGGGTTGTCTGTAACGGTTGCCGCGAGCTATGCGGAGTCGGTGGGAACGCTGCATGTCAAAGCCTGCCAGGATGGCGTATGCACGGAGCGGGATCTGGAACTGCAACCGGGCACGGTGGCCGTGGACCAAGGGTGCACCAAGGAAGGCGCCTGTTCGGCAACGCAGTCCTTCGATGGCACACGGCGGGGCCTGGTGGAATTGCCCGCCCTTGCTGAAACGCCCATGGATGCAACGGTGGGCGGGACCTCGCGTTCAGGTACTCCGTTGCCTGCGCGGGCACTGACGTTCACGCCGAAGGGCAGCTACCCCTTCGGCGAGCAGTGCCAGAGGTTCGTGACAGCGAGCCTCGTTTTGGACGCGGAAGGCTTGCGGCAGGAATAGTCGCATTCCTATGGCTAATTAAACTGCCGGCTAGTAGTCTCGCTTGTGCCCGGGTGATGAACGTTTGGGAGGCGTCGTGCACGGTTTGGAAAGTCACATCGACGCACAACCCGCACCTCCGGCTTCGGTGACGGGGTTGACCGCCAAGATCCAACGGACACACGGCCTTGAACTGCGGAGCTTTCTCGCAACCCTGACTTCGGAATCGGGCGGCCTCAATCCAGTCCGCAAGCAATACCGCATGGACCCCACGGTGGTTGTCTTGACCCATGGGGAAGGTGCCCGGTGTTTGTGGGTTAAACAAAGCAGGACCGGCGTGGGCCGGTCCTGCTTTGTTCCTCGGCAAAAAGGAAATCTGTATTCAGTCTAGCGGATCTTGCGTGTGACTATCTTTCGGTCTTGGTCGTGGCCGGTACGGGATGTGGCCGTAAGGTACAGGCCGATGACCAGAGTGAGTCCTGCACAGATCAGTCCGCCTGGCAGTCAGCGGGGGCCCAGCACGATAAGGCTCGTGAGTGGTGTAGCGATGGTCAGTGCGAAGGCGAGGTCCTTGTTCTTGAGTCCTGACGAGCCTTTTCTCCGTCGGATGATCGCAGCGGCTATGAGGTACACGCCGACTAGCAGGGAGCTGACCAGGACCATGGCCAGCAACGACGAGTCCGGGGAACCGGTAAAGGTGCCGTTCATGAAGTCGCTGATTGGGTTATCCGGTATTGGTGGCCTGGTCATGGGGACTCCTGTTTGTGGTGCCTTGGGATGAGCCTAACGGGATCCGCCGACAAAACTTCGGCAGTAGTGAGTCGATGGAGTAGCCAGGGACCCGGCGATGCGCGGCTTTCGGCGGGTCGGTGCCTGGTGGCGTAGAACGGCGGTCCGCCGCTGGTGATTGGTTGCTGTGGTTCGCCCTGGGCGGCGGACCGCCCGCCGTTCGGGAGGTTCCTGGCCCTGTTCGTGGTGAGTGGCCGGGGGCCTTGCCGGGCGGTGGGGGTTCCGCCCGGCAAGGGGTTCTTAGGCCGCTTCTGTGCTTTCCTCGGCGGTGTCTTCTTCGGCTGGTTCGCCGCTGTCGATGATGATCTGCTCAACCTCGGACGGGGTGTAGCCCCACGTGACGAGCTGATTCAGGTAATCCCGGTGGCTTTGGGACGGGGACCGCCATGAGTCCTTGGCGATGGTCTTTTCGTATCCGGCGCAGACCAGCGCGATCAGCGAGAACTCAGGCCGTGCCGTGGACTTAGCCACGTGATCCTTCAAAGGGTTCCAAGCCCATGACTTCTCTCCATCGATCTTGGCGCTGACCATTTCGGCTGCCACTTCTCCGTCGTAAGTCCGGGCGACGTCGGTGTGGTGCGTGATCGCGTGCACGGTGAAGTACTGCCAGCCCTTCGGTGCCTGCTTTTTCGCCAGCAGGGATTTCACGAACTCCCGGCGCACTGTGGTGGCCGATTCCATGGCCTTGTTGTTGGCGATCAGTGTTTTCCGCTCGGCCTTCTGTTCCTCGGTCATAGGACCCTTGTTGGTCGATGACGAGTGGTACGTGTACCGCTCGGTGAAGCCCAGTTCCTTCCATCCGACGATCACCGGGACAGTGGAGAACTCGCCGCGGTAGTCCTGACTGATGTAGACGGCGTTCGCGTCGTCCTCGGTGGCCGGTTCCCCATCCCCACGCTTCAGGGACGTGACACTGGCTGTTTCTTCGTCGTCGTAACCGGGCCTTTCAACAATGGTTGTCCCGGTAGCGGCAACTTCTGCGGTGTATGCCGCGAGGGCGGCAGCGCGTTCGCGTTCGTCCCGGAGTTGCTGGGCGACGTGGAACAACTGGTCGGGTTCGTCCTGAATGGCCGTTTCCAGTTCAAGGGTGGCTTCCTCGTCGCCTTCGAATTCGGCGAGGATCAGGGCTTCTTCGATGGTGTGGCCTCTGCCCAGTGCGGCGGTCCCGGCTTCGGAGGCCTTGGCCTTCAAGGCACCTTCGACGGTGGCTTTCTTCCGTCCGGTCTTTTTGGCGATCGCTGCGGCTGAAACGCCGATCAGGGACAGCTGGTGGTAAGCGTCGGCTTCGTCCGCGTCGGTCAGCTCGGCGCGCTGGATGTTGTCCACCACCTGCGTGACGATGCGTTCGGCTTCTTCCGGGCTGCTGATGATCATCACCGGGATCAGGGGACGCTGGGCTTCGACGGCTCCGAGGGTGCGGCGTTGTCCCATCAGCACGTGCACGCTTCCGTCGTCCTTGCGGTGTGCAATGACCGGTTCCATCACGCCGTGTTCCTTGATGCTGGCAACAAAGTCAGCGGTCAGGGCGGCGTCTTTGCGGACGTTGATGTCAACGGTCAAGGTGGTGGGATCGATCATTTCCAGCGTAGGTGCTGCGTTCATGGTGTTGCTCCTTCTCTTGCCGAGAAGTTGGTGGGTGGGGCGACCTGTGGTGACCGGCCAGCTTCCCCTCTCCCCCCGTTGTTTTTTGGCTGCTGGCGAAGCTTGCGGAGCTGTGGCCGACGGAAGCCTGTCTACCCTTGGGCAAGGTATGGGAAATTCCCGAAGGAAATAAGCGACGCAGGAGCGCCGTAGGGAAATTCCCGGACCGCAGGCCCCGGAGCCTGCGGAGGGGCTAGACGGGGTGGAGCGGACACATAAAATCCGAAGGACAGCAGCCAAAAAACGTCGTAGACACACAGGACCGGGCCACGGCGGAGCTCTGCGACGTCGGGACCGGGCCCAACAGCCGGCCACGGAGCGAAGCGGAGAGGACGCCCAAAAGGGGTGCGAGCCCTGGCGAGCACTGATTCGCCGCGTGAAAATCCGGAATGGCTAAGAATCGTGAGCATTAGGCATTGCTTTTATTTCCACTTGCTGTAATTATCATGCCCTGATGCGTCATATGCCTCTCAGATACTGTCACTTTCTTTGGGAGAAATTCTTATGCGAAAACTGATGTCTGTTTTAGCAACTACAGTCATAACGCTGTCCGGTTTGGCTGTGTCCGCTCAAACGGCAGGCCTATTCAGTTGCTTGCCATTCCGCTATGGCTGAAGCCAACACGAAGGTCCGCGCCATGCCTCCCGGCGACGTTGCCGTTTTCAGTAAGGGCGGGTGCGATTTAGTGGGGAGAAAGATTCAGCTTCCCTCCGGTGCGGTCGCTACGGTACCCGTTCCTGGCGTTACCATCGTTTCCAGCAGCCTCGTCAAAGACGGATTCAAGGAGGCCCCCGAAACCTATTCCGTGACCTCACCGAGCGGTCAGGTGGCTTTGGCTGAGCGCTACCCCTCAGGTGTCACCAATTTCTTTGGTGATCCCTCGATGCAGAGCAAGCTCAAGGAGACGATCACAATACGTGAGACTTCGACAACGTCTTCAAAGGCGGCGCTGGCGTCGCAAAAGTGTACCTACTCGTCAGCAAACACTAATGGTCCTGGATGGCCAAGCGGCATCAGTTATGACTGGTGGCTCACCGACACCGCAACGTATCCCACCCCGTACGGGCAACCGGATCTGACGGTGTGGAACATCGAAGCCGGCTCCAAGGCCTGGCAGAACCGTAACACCGCCTGTGCGGGCTCTTACCCGACCCATAAAGCATCTACGAATTACAAGACGACCACTACCAAGGTCGCAGGCGTAGCCTTCGACACTAGCTGCCAGCTCGCCCCGGACTGGACGTCCGTGATCACCTTTAAGCCCCTGACAGGGAATGTGCTCGGGCACACGTGCTGGTACTACGGCGTATCCGGGGGACTCTGGGAAGCCGACATTGCCTTCAATAAGAATGTGATGTGGGCAATGAGGGATATGGGCTATCTGCTCTGCGACCCAGGAGAATTCATCCTCGAAGGAGTAGCTGCGCACGAGTTTGGGCACGCGTTCGGTCTCGCTCACGCTCCGCAAACATCAGAGCAGGTTATGCGCGCACAGGCAGCCTCCTGCACAAGGACCGATACGCAGCTAGGAACCGGTGACCTGGCGTCCATATACGCCCTCTACCACTACTAACGTTGGGCGGCGCGGGCCTTCGACCGCAACCGGACGGCCCGCGCCAAACCAAGAACAGACCAAATCAACAATGCTCCGGGTAGGACACTGGCCAGCCAGGTCCCCGGAAATCCGAGTACGGGACCCACCCTGCAGGACGTGTCTCCCTCATAATCCGAGGAATACATCGAACAGCTCCCTGACGGCATCCAAATAAATCCTGCGACGATCAGTCCAAGAAGAATCAAAACTAACCAAAGCCAGTATTCCGTCCAAGGCCATTGAACTTTCTTAGCATTCATATTTCCCCCTTGACTTATTCCAAGCTTCCCAGAATGAATGCTGGGAATCCAGCAGTAAACATGCGCAGGAGCCTTGCGGGACCGGCAGCGCCCCACTCCCAAGGCGAACGGCCCGCCCTAAATGGTGGAAGAGCCGGCACCTGGTGGGGCCGGCTCTTCGTTGTTCCTCGGCAAAAAGGAAATCTGTGGTGCAACGTCGTTGCTGCCGTGGTGTTAGAAGTCGTGGTGTTCCTGGGGGTGGGTGAAGTCCACCGGTCCGACGGATTCATTGGCGGTGAGCAGCTGCAGCTCGATGACGTCTTCGAGGAAGCTCGCCCCTGGTGTGGGTTTGTCGTCCTCGGTCAGGGTGTATTCGGTTCCCATGCTGGATCTCCTGGTGCAGTGTTCTCGTTGGAGTTCACTGTAGCCGTGGATCCTTTACGTTGGCTGGGTTGCCGCTGCGCCCGCGCCAGCGTTATGGCGGCCGGGGGAGCGCCAGCGGAGGAGGCCGCCCCGCTACCTGAAGGGCCGGGCAGGACCGTTGCTGATCCTGCCCGGTCGTGCCGGTTAGCTGGTGGGGCGTTTGTAGGCGGTTTCCTGGTTCTTGGCGACTTCTGCGATGTAGACGCTGCCTATCAGGTCGTACAGCTGTTCGGCGAACCGGTAACCAGGTACGTCCTCGACGGCCAGTTTCAGGTATCGCTCGGCGTGTGTTCCGGAGCCTTTGAGCCATTGCAGCCAACCCATGAGGGTCAGCATGGGTGCACGCTGGCCCTCCGGGACGGCCTTCATCAGTTCGAAAGCGATGGCTTCGGCGTGGTCCACGCGCGTCCAGTCGGGGCGGCCCTCGAACTTGCCCAAAAAGATGTCAATGACGACGCCGTTGTTCGTGGTGATGATGTCGGCCATGAGGAAGTCCCTGATGTACGTGTCTTGGAACCATGCCGCCAGTTTCCGCGTGGTCTCATGGTCCGGCATGCCCGCGCCCTCCAGTACGGTGCCCCATTCGCGGCGCGCTTCCTCGACGGTTTCCTCCGTGCGGACGGGCACCTGAACCGGCTCAACCCATTTGCCCAGCAACGCCGGGTTATAGACGTCCACGTTCGGGGCGCTTCCCCTGAAGGTCAAAGTGGCGTTGGCGTTGCTGTCCTTGATCTGATCCAGCGGGTTGCGCTCCGTGCTGCCGTAAGCGGCCCAGTGCGTGCTGGTGACGAGGTAGACCTTGCGGACGGGCATCCGCGCCGTGGCCAGTTCGTTGCCCAGGGCCGCGACGTGGGCCGCGTAGGGGAACCGGGCATCGGTGCTGGTTTCGTCGGTGTAGACGATGAGGTAGCACGCCGTGGCGTTCTCGTCCTGTGCCGCGAGGCTGGTCACCGTTTGGGCGAATCCCAGCGGGGCCGCGTCCATGGGTGCGTCCACGCGCAGCGTGGCGCCAAGTGCTCCGGCGGTGGCGGTCAGCACGACGAAGGATTCGGTGGGGGTTCCTCCGAGCAGGTGCGGGACGTAGGCCAGCAGGTCAGCGGGGCTGCTGAGGGTAAGTTTTTCAGTCACGATGTGTGTCCTTCCTTTGCCGAGAAAGTGAGTGGTAGGGGTGGCCGGGAACGTCGGGTTCCCGGCCACCGGTAGGCGGCTAGGCCGCTGGTTGGATCAGTCGGGTATCGAACAGTGCTTCGGCCCTGCGGATGAGGTAGTCCGGCACGTCGGTGTCGTGGTTCAGGCCTGCCCTGCCCAGGAACACGGCGTTCCCGGTGACCGGGAGGTCAAGGCCGGTTTCGTGGAGCAGCTGCACCGCGCGGACGTTTGAGGCTCCGGTGGTTTGCGTTTCCGCGTTCAGGTAGACCTGCCAGTCGCCTCGGGCGATGCATTCCAGTCCGCCGCCGACGATGATCTGAAGGCTTGTGTGCCGGGCATCAACGCTGTGGACGGTGACGCTTTCGCTCAGCCGCGCCGGGACGTACAGCGCGATCAGGTGGTTAAGCATGTTGCTCCTTCTTTTGCCGAGAAGTTGGTGGGTGGGGCGACCTGTGGTGACCGGCCAGCTTCCCCTCTCCCCCCGTTGTTTTTTGGCTGCTGGCGAAGCTTGCGGAGCTGTGGCCGACGGAGGCCTGTCTACCCTTGGGCAAGGTGTGGGAAATTCCCGGAGGAAATAAGCGACGCAGGAGCGCCGTAGGGAAATTCCCGGACCGCAGGCCCCGGAGCCTGCGGAGGGGCTAGACGGGGTGGAGCGGACACATAAAATCCGAAGGACAGCAGCCAAAAAACGTCGTAGACACACAGGACCGGGCCACGGCGGAGCTCTGCGAGGCCGGGACCGGGCCCAACAGCCGGCCACGGAGCGAAGCGGAGAGGACGCCCATCAATGCGAGCCCTGCGAGCATGCTCTCCCTAGGCTGACGATTAGGGCTGGTACGGTGTGGACCCTGTCCCGACAGGTCCCCCACCTGTCGGGACACTTTTCTCAGACGGAGAGATGCGTTGTGAAACTTCCCGCGCCGGGCGGTGGAGTAACCCAGTAAAGCCCTCTCCCTGTTGCGTCGTCGCACCATGGGTTGGTCCCGGGGAATGCTGTCGGTCCTCGCCGGTACGTTGGTGGTATGAATGTTGGTGAACTCCGGGCAAAGATCAGAACCAGGCACGCGAGGTCGGTAGAACGATTCCGGGCCGCGGTCCTCGGGCCGGAAGGGCGCAACGGGCCAGACACCAAGCCTGTGAATGGCAGGTCCCCGTTCCCGTCCATCAGCCATCCGTCAGTCTCGGACCGGCACGCAGCCATCTCAGTCGTGGGCGACGTCGCAGAACTGGCATGGCTGCAGGAGAACCCGGAGCTGTCCGGGTACGTGATGACCCTCTCCATCGCCGGCAGGCACAAGATCCTGGGCGAACGGATATCCCTGCCTTCCGGTGAGTGTGATGCGTGGATCAGTGAAATCGTCGGTGAGGATCTTCTCCCGTTCCTTTACCGAGCGGGGTCACTCAGCGGCATGGGCCGGGTTTCCACGGTCTACTACAAAGTCTTCATGGACGAGAGCCGATCCCCGATCATGAAGCCGGCCGGCGTTGACCACCCCCAGCTGCGCCCTCTCAACGAGCTCTGACTATCCTTGGGCGTCGGGCCATCCGGACCCACCCAGAATCCTTGTCTTCCAGACAGTAAGCATGCTTAGCTTGGGGCGTCGCCCCGCCCCGTTCGCGCCTTTCTCGAACGAGCGGGGCGACACTGACGGCAGGCGGGAGCTTTCCAGGATCCCCCGCGCTGGGGGTGCCGGCCTCTCAAACCACGTGGCGGCCGGCACCCAACTCCCCTCCCCTCCTTGCAGAGGTGAACGGGATAGATGACCTGGATCAAGCGGTCCCAAGGCCCAACGATGGCCAGCGTGCTCGCTGGTTTCTGATCGTGAGCGAAGATGGTGACCGTTACGCTTGGATCATCAGGCAACAGCCTGTGTGCCGTTAACGAACAATGGACCCGATTGGCCTCGGGTCCTTGTTCAGCGCGGCGCGCTCATTGGTGCGGTTAGAGGGCTATATCCTCACTGTTCGCACTTTGAGTCTATGGCCCTACGCACGTAAGGCGCAACGATGTTGTGCTTAACCTGCGAACCGTGCCCTGTTCCTTCGGGAGGAGGTGCCCGGTATGAGCTCCAAACGGAAACGCGAGGAACCATGGGGCGTCTGGAACCTGGTGGTCAACATCATCCGACTTGTCGTTGATGTAGCCCGCTGGTTCTGGCACAACATCCCCTAAGCGGGAGCGGAGGCCGTCACCCCTGTTTGGCGGCCTCCGTCAGCTATCGGCCACCAGCGAGACTGTGAAGCCCTCGGTACCCAAGAAAACGCTGGGCGCTCGGGCCGCGACGAGTTCACGCTCCACACCCTGGAGCAGGTCCAGGAACGCCTCGCAGCCGTGCATAAGGATCCCGAACCGGTATCAAGTCGAGACCGACCTTAGCTGCCGTTCGGGAATCAGGCGAGCGTATTCTGGGCCCATGCGCAGCGACGTGACAAGAAGAATCAGATGGTCGTGGCTGGGGGTTGCCACGCTTTCCCTCGTCGCAGTGGTGATTGTGTTTGGGATGCGAACGGGCTACTGCATCGACTACGCCATGGCAGTATCGGCCGAGGGCCAATGCTCCTCAAGCCTGGACCCGTCGGCCTGGGTTCTGGCGTTACTGGGACTTCTGGTGGCCGTATTCGCGACGTTCCGCGCATTCTCCAAGCGCCGCTAGAGGCTCCCCCGCCCGAATCGTTTCTTCGCGAACATTGGAAAGGCGTTCGGGCAGGGCCTCTCATCCCGCCCGAACGTCTCTTTTCACTTGGTGGCTTGGCTGAGTGTGATTTGCTCCGGCAGGGATTCACCGTCTTGTTTTTCGACTTGTTTGAAGACATCGCTTGGAAGCCACCCTCAACGTCGGCGTTGATGTCCGATTCAGCCCGACAGGGCGGCCGTTGGCCATCAGGCATGAGGGCCGGCTCTGGGTCGTCACCGAAGAACCGGTGCATTGGTTCGAACGGGACGCGTGGTGGGAGCGTCGGCGGACAGCGCCGGTAGGAGTCGGGAACATCGTGGATATCGAATTTTGGAGGGTACAGGTGAAGCTGTCCCAGCGAGCTGCCTTGCGAACGTTCGTGCTGCGACGGAACCCCGGGGCCACGCAGTGGCTGCTGGAATCCATTAGCTGATGCCGGCCAACCCGTACCGCTCCCCTATCCCCGACGAGCTGTGGGACAGGATCAGGGACGAGTTCGGCCTGCCCGCCCTGGAACAGGTCCGGGAACGGCTCGCAACGAGATTCCCGAATCCCGAGCCGGTCATCCGCCAACTCTTTCGGGTCTTCATCGATCAGGAAACATTCTGTCCGGCGTTCCAGTTCCAACCCGACGTATCCCTCAACCCGGTCGTCACCGGGCTGTTCGAGCGGGCAATAGAACAGCGGATCCCACATAACTACATCGCCCTGTGGATGATGAGCCCCTGCACTGCCCTGGACGGGGCACGCCCGGTCGACCGACTGCAGCCCGGCAACGCACCGGCCCTGGTGACGGCGCTGGAAACCACCCTTGCGCGGGCGGTTGCCTAACATATGGGAGTGAAAGTCACCCTGACCGTAGAAAACAGCGACGGTCAGCTCAGCCACATCGAAGCCGAAGGCCCGACATACGAGGAAGCCAAAGCTCAGGCCAAGGCCCAAATCGAATACGCGACGTTACTTGACCCAAGGCGTAGCCTTAGCGGCATGGGGAAACTGTCAGTTGCGGTCGCAATACGAGTCTCAATGACCAGCGGGGCTGTGATGCTGTTGGGAGCCGGGTGCGCGTCGCCGGGACAACCTGCCGCCAGCCTGCCTTCCGTCGCTAGCCCTACCGCAGAGGTTCAGCCCGACTTCGTGTTATGCCAAGGCAATGAGGTGCCGGTTGAGGCACTCAAGCACCCGCGGCTGGCGAGTGAGCTTGGAGCTGAGGCAGCGCCGGCTCTCCAAGGCCGAGGCGTTTCAGCTTTTGACCCGGTCACCTGGCTAATTGCGCAGGAGAGCAGCGATCGTGTGATGCTCATGAACAAGTTGGCAGCTCCTCAGGATCACGGCAACGGCGATGTCCGCGACTACATGTACATTGTCATTTCCACCCAGTCCATGGCATCGGAACCAGGCAAACCTATATGGGATGTCGTGGAGTCATCGACCTGTACTCCCACGCTCGACCTCGGCCAGCTGACTGCTGGCGCAGTCACGCTCGACCCCGCATCGCCGCCGGTTCCTGAGTCCGACCGCCTGGCACTGCTCGTCACGGAGTTCGACTGCAATTCGGGTCAGAACGCCGAAGGACGGGTGGAAGTCGTCAAGCTCACCGAAACCGAATCCGCGGTCGAGATCGTCTTAGGGGTGCGTCCGTCCGGAAAACAAACGGCCTCGTGCCAGGGAAACCCAGCGACACCGTTCACAGTCGATCTCCAACGACCACTCGGTACCCGAACAGTCATGAACGCCGCCGTTCTGCCCGCTCGGGAGATCACCGCACCAGAGTCACCGCCTGCAGTCGCAAAATAGCCAGCGATCGAGCAATGACCGGCGAAACCAGCGTGAAGGAAGCCAGGCACAGATATCGTCAGCCAGATACCCGTTGCGCCGATAAGCGTCTGCCTAGATCCAGAGAGGTTAGTCGTTTTGCCAGACTGCACCATCGGCAACGGTGAGTATCGGTGGGAGTTCGGTGCTATCGCTTTCAGGCATCAGATCCTCCGATGGAGCCTGACCACGGGCTGCTGATATCGGCCAGAAATTCATGCTGGCGCCCCACTGACTTAGGAGAGTATCAATCGGTAAGTAGCATCCATAGGTGGCGCCCTCGTAATCCAACCTCCCGACGTGCATTCCAACAGCTCGTAGGCCTTGGCTATCCCAGCGCCAAACTGGTCCTCCAGAGTCGTGGGTCGCTCGCGCATAAGTGGCGCAATAGGCGGTGAGCCCATTCCATGGGACATAGCGGTACTGAATCGTGCCTTCGGTTTTGCCGGTCGCGACGCCCATTTTCCCTACCAATGTGCCATAAGTCTGCTCGTCGTTGGACATCTTTCCCGTGACGTGGCCACTGTTATTGGGGCCAGGGCCGATCCCCGTCGTCGGATCAACAATGGTCTGGTACATCGTCACTCCCGAGTCGGTCTGGATGAGTTCCGAGTCCCCCGTAGTCGTGGTCCACTTTTGATAGGCGATTGTGCCGAACCCGGCGCTTGTGCCGTATACCCGCTCCGCTGGGTTGAAACAGTGCCCGGCCGTAAGGATGAACGTGCCGCTCGAGCCATAAATGACATAGCTACCAGTGCACCGAATGGCCCAGGGCACGCCCCTATAGAGCGGGTGGCCGACCAGGTAGTCATACCACGAGGCTTGAGCTGGTTGGACCCCGAGCACTACGACCAAGAGCGCCGCCAGCACGGCTGCGATGCCGCCTCTAAGTATGTTCCCCATTTGGATCCCCCACTGTTCAGAATTCGCCGTCGGGCTGCACAGGCTACGGCAGACTCTAACGGGTCCCGAGACCTTCCAGAAAGACAGAATGCGTAATCATCGCCTCAGGTTCGGGGTACGACCCCCATTCCGCATCCTTCGCTGGCTATTGCCGGGAGCCGAACAAAGCCTTACCCTTGCTCCATCCAATGGATTTACTCTCTCTGGGGGCAGAAGTAATGCATCGCAAATGGAAAATTGCGGTCACCGTTGTAGCCGTTGCTGGCGTCAGTGTAGCCGCGGTTGCGGCAACATCACCGTCTGAAAACGCAGTCGAAAAAGCTTTGGACATCGTTCCCGCGATGGGGGTCCAACAGCAAGTGTCGGACCGGTTACCCGAGGCGGCTTCCAAGACTTTTTCGCCAACCGGCATCGATCTAGCGTCGGTCCGGTTGGTCGGCAAAACCACCAATGCTCAATATTTTGCGGCCGCAATGGGAACCGACCAGATCTGCATTGTCACGGCCGGACATGACGGCTCCGGTCAAATGATGGGCTGCACCTTCGTCAAGGGATTTGAAGGATACGGGCTCCGCGTAGCCAACCCTGATAAAAGCGAAGAAGCGTGGCTTGTCGTCCCCGGCAGCACTCAAGCTGCTGCAGCCAGCGACCCCGGAAAGTGGGACGCCACTGCCTCAAACTTCCTCGTGAAGGAAACCAGCCGCTAAACCCAACAGCGTAGCTTGGCACACGCTAGCCGAGTCCGCATCTTCATTCACCCACGTAAAGAATTGGATGGGACCGCACATGCACGTAGTAAAACGCGTCTCAATAGCCCTACTCGCCGGAACAGCACTAGTGCTTGGCTCCAGCCAAGCCGCGAATGCCTGGGGCAGCGGGAGCTGGTACGTACAACCCACAAACTGCAACCCAGGAACGTTCTATGGAACCAGCTGGTACGACTTCCCGAACGGTCTGGCTAAAGCCCAAACCTCCGAAAGCGGTAACTACTGCTGGTTCGGAAACGTCAAAGTCACCAGCGCCGTCCGTGATAACTGGGGGAACGGCTACGGCTGGAGCTCGGCAGCGAACTTCACCCAAACCTATTTCCCAACCTCATACGGAGGGTCCTGGGGCGGCATCCACGCCTGGGGCGACTCCGGTGGTCGCCTGACCTAATCATTGACGAGAGCCGGGATTCCGACAGCCGGCTCTCGCCAAGAAGTCCTCACCGTGCTCTGATGAGTAATGATGACGGGTTCACGCATGGAGCAGACATGAACGAGAATCTTGAACCGTTGTTTCGGACGGGTCCCTCTACAAGGACGGTCAAGGGCATCCTCCGGGGCTTTACGGCCGCCCTGTGCTGGTGGATTGGTATCGCCGGGACTGCATACAACGCTGCCGGCGCCCCGTATCTCGTGATTCCTGCCCTGGTCACCGGGGTAGCGCTTATAGCCATGCGCCGAGCAGGATATACTCAGACCAAACACATCAAAGCCCCGCCAATCCGCAGGCATAGCATCGCTTCACGCCGGGCCGGGGCCATAGTGGCAATCCTTTGCGGATTCACAGCTTTGTTGTCCTGGTGGATAGCCATCGTCGCGCTCCTTGTTGGCGGCGGCGGCGCCCAAGCCATCTTGGTCTTTCTCTTCGTCCCCGTCGTGTGTACTGCTGGGACGTTCTTTGCAGCCCATAGCGCTGGCTGGCTGGGTAGAGGCGTTCGCAAAAACCCCGAGCCGTAGTCTTCGCCGAAACATTCGCGGGGCAGCCACCTGCGAGTCAGGACCCAGTACTGCCCGCACTCTATGCGAATGGCGTTCCTAACTGAGCCTTGGGACGTGCCCTACGTGCCCACGGCTTTCAGTACGTCCTGACCTGTGGAAATCCAGGACAAGGGTAGATAATGAAGCTCTCAGCCAACTCAGCCCTGCGGACCTTTCTGTTGCGCCTCGATCCGGCCGCCGTCGATTGGCTGCTGGAAGCGGTCAGTTAAGTGCTGGCTGAAACGCGGCATTGGAGAACACGCTGGCCCTGGGTGGACGGGCCTAGGATATGGGCGTGAAAGTAAGTCTCACCGTAGAAAGCGGCACCGGAGAACAGGGTCACGTCGAGGCCGAGGGGGAAACCTACCTGGAGGCCAAAACGGCGGCCGAGGCTTTGATCCCGGAAGGATCAAAGGCGATTGTGATCCGATGCGACTAATCGACGTCGGGCAGTTCGAGGAGTTCCACTAGCTTCCATTCATGCGTCGCTTTCGGCGCGTTCAATAATTGAGGGTCATCCCCGGGACCGAGAGGAACGTAACGCCACGTTCTCTTCCATCGCGCCATCCCGGCCGCGTCAGTGTATTCAAGCGTTCCCCGCAGGAGGTGCTGATGCATGTCCGCTAGCTTTACTGATGACGGGATCATCAGACGAACAACAAGGGGCGAATCGGGGATGCCGCGGAAATTGTTTGGGTTCGGCACAATCTCTGGCCAGCTGCCTTTCACCGGGTCTCTGCCGTCAACAAAATGCCACTCGGCCACAATGTCCTTGGCAGGTCGATCAGCGGTCAGATGCAAGTTCCAGTGGGTGAATTCCTCGGGCGGTGCTGGACGGTGCCACCACACTCCAATGTCCGGGCGGCCCTGGAACGCAAGGCCCAGATGAGCCGCTCGTGCGGCGCGCTCGGCGGTCTTCTGTGCAGTTTCAGCCCGTTTCGCGTCCTCCCTGCTCACATAGGCATTCCAGGCCGCTATTCCTGCGGACACCACTGCCGCTGCGGCCGAAACTGAGGGCGCCAAGGCCACCGAGGGCCACATGAGAGCTGGCACTATTACGGCAGCGGCCAGTGCCCCCAACAACGCCAAGAAACCGACTCTCCGCCACTTCTTCCCTGATGGTCTCTTCACGAGTGAAGCTAACCACAGCCGATGCACGGGCATTGCCATTCCAAGCTGTGGAGGAACTCAGTAGCCAACCTCCACTTCGAAATCGTCCTTGCGGTGGCCTGTCAGGTCCGCCGCTGCATCAGTGACGGCTTGCGGGATCTCCTTGAATTTCCGCACTACGACTTCAAGTTCCGGCATTTCCAATACTTGGAGTTCCAAGCGGCCATCAGTTGCTTTCCGAATTTTTACCGTGAGCCTCATGCTCCCCCTCCGGTTTTCGGTCAGGCTAGTCATTTGCCGATTAAGGTGCCAGTCAACCGGTCATAAAACACGCTGGCCGTGTCGGTGCCTTTGGTGAGTGTCCGCGTCCGGGGTCCGCTAAATACTTCCTAAGGCGCGGCGGATGGTTATTTCGCTGACGCCCAGGGCTTGGACGATGCGGCGGTAGGAGATTCTGTCTGCGCGCATGTGGCGGGCTTGTTCCAGGCGGTCAGGGGTCATCTTGGAGGGCCGTCCGCCTCGGCGGCCGCGTCGTGCAGCTGCGGCCAGTCCGTCCTTGGTTTTGCGGGAAATATCCCGACGCCGGTCCTCAGCCAGGGCAAGGGCAAGATCCAACAGGAACGAACGCTCAGTGTGTTCGCCTGCCGCAATGCCGTCCAGGATCTTCACGGCCACACCGCGCTGGAACAACTCGTTCAGTGTCAGCAGCCCGTCAAGCAGGTTTCGGGACAGCCGGTCCACCTCGATCACCGTAAGCATGTCCCCCGGCCGCAACTCATTCACGGCGGCCGTCAGCCCGGGGCGTTCGTCAACGGCGAGCTTGCCGCTGACCCGTTCCTCAAATACCCGCCAACAGATCGGGCCCAGCGCATCGTGTTGCCGCTGCGTCTCCTGCGCGTCGGTGCTTACGCGAACCAACCCAATCAGTGCCATAGCTTCCCTTTCCTCAATGGCACCAACCTAACCAGGAGAGACAAAAACCCGTGGGATGCAGTTTTGTCCGCACCCCACGGGTGTCTCACGTTCAAGTCGCACTTTCACCGGCGTGTCGCCAGCGTGTGACTGTTAGTTCAGAATGGCGGCTTTTCACAGCTCGGTTTGGCGGTTTTGACGTGCCGTTTGAGGATCGACTAGCGGGCCGCGCCACCGCCGCAGACTGCCGTGAACCTTCATTCGGGCACCTCCCCCGTCCGCCTTGTCGGATTTTGTGGAGTATTGAGGCAAAGGTCCGCCAAGTGGTGTCGTGCGTTGGTTCAACTCTGCTGCAAGGCAAGTTCGATCGAAACGAGCACGGTCGCCGCTTGCTGTCCGGCTGCTGCCTAAGAGTAATAGTTGGGGACCATTTGACTTGACTCTGATATTCGCCCTGCAAAGGTTGTGGGTGTGTCCACGTGGGACACCTATTCATAGGGGGATATAGGATGAACAGCACTCCACGTCGCTTTCTGACGTCGGTCGTCGCCGCTTTGGCTCTCGTCGCGGGATTCTTTTTCGTTGCGGCAGCGCCGGCACAGGCGCTTGAAGTCAAACAGCGGTACTACAACAACTGGTTCTACAGCGAAGCCACCTGTATGAGCCAAGGCAACAGGATGCTCCAATCACAGCCGGATTGGATAGGCTTCCAGTGCTATCGCGGCCCAGGCGATGACAAATGGTCAATGGACGCATTTATCGATGATGGTTTCGGCTGCATCGCTCCAACCACTTCAGAGAAGACCAGTGGACCTCGTACAGACGTATTGGTCGGCGCAGGTTCGAGCAAGGAACCGGCACCCCTATGCGGCTAGAGGACTCCTTAATACCGGTTAATTCCCTGGTCCACGCACAGGGTTGGCTCACCCAGGCAGATGAGCGCACCTGGTTCACGCACCGGGCACCCCAGCTTCCCGCGGGAGCAAAGGCGGGCATTGAAGTTCTCGAGGGTGTCCCTGCCGGCGCAAACGGAACCATCGTGCACGGCGAGCTGGACGCCCGGTGGGAACGAGAGGGTCTTGTTGTCACTTCCTGGCAAGAAAAGCCACCAAAACCGGATCCTATTACTGAAAGCGTTGTACAGCTGACCAAGCAGCTCAGCGCCCAGCGAAGGCCAAAGGAACGGGTCCTGAGCCCTGCAGCCCAACAGGCAAGAGAGGAACTGATCCAGAGTCTCTTTGGTGAGGGAAAGGTTATTTCTCGTACAGTGCTCACTGTGCGCCCCGGGGAGAAGGTCACGGTGGTCGCTGCACAGGACCGCAATGAGGTGGAACATCTCCTCGGCTCCTACTTCGAGAGCGGCTATCTACTTGTGGTCACGGCTTCGTGGACCGCAGAAGACGTGTCGGCGGTCAGTAACGCGCTTGCGGGCCTTCCTGAAGGCCTGGTGATCTCCGTTGGACAAGGCATCAACGCCCGAGGTGAAAATCCGGTCAGAGCACAGCTTTTTGTTGCCAACAATGAATTCGAAACCATCCAACAACAGAGCCCACCTGGTCTACTTCTTGGAGATGTCTGGTTCCAGCAGTAGTAGGGTGGCCCCGCTCAAAACCGGGCGGGGCCACCCTACGATCCTTGAGGGCACATTTACAGGCCGGTTTTTGGGTGATCCGGACGGCGAAGGAAGGGATTTCCTTTCCCAAGGAGTGTGGCTCGACCATCCAGTCTGGACGCCTTATCCGGATGGATCCCGTCCTCACCTGTATGGGTCCGGCGCCCGGTAGAGGATCCTCTAGCGGACGCTCCGACGCTAGACAAAGAGCGAGCCATCTCGAGTGCGTGATCTCCTCCCACCATTCGGCTCGGGCAGAACGCCCGTCCGCGACGGCTCCGGCTCGCCGTTCAACTCTAAACAGCGGCCGGCACGGCGCCTCACTCCCCTTCAGGGCTAGGGAGCCGCGTCCACGACGGAGGTTTTCACTGAGGTCCAGCCAGCGGCCGTGTTGGCGGGAATCCCGGACTCATCGACAAGGAACATCGTGCGCTCCCCAATCATTTGGCCGTTGGCCGGATCGATGATGATGTCTTCGCGGAACTTTCCACCGGCCCAGTAGACGCCCAAGGCGACTCCCTGCCTCCCATCGAGGGTCGCTTGTTTGTCCGCGACGACGACACCGGGAATTAGAGTTGCCGCCTTGTACAGTGCGGCTCGCAAGTCAGCCGGAATAACACCGGTCCGAAGTGCCGAAGCTATCGAGGTCAGAGCCTCGCTCTCCGGCGACGGGCCTTTGCCCTTGGTCCTGTCGTAAATCAGATCCAGAAGTTCTCGCGGGTCACGCGGGAAGGAACTAATGGCCTCGACGAGGGGTGTCCCAAGGATCTGTTCAGGACTGCCGCCGTAGAAGGCACCGGCCTGGCCGCGGATAATACCCTCAAGCTGAGGGCCGTCGGAGTTCGGATTGCTCGGCCGGACGGTTTGTCGTTGGGCTTCTGCCCGGGATTCTTCGTTGAAGAACGTCGTCGGAATCCGTGGTTCACGGTTCCAGACCCATTCGCCGGAAATGTCAGCGGGGATGTAGACCTGACCACCCGTGCTATCGAGCCACGAGACAGCTGTGCCGTCTTCTCTTGCGATAGTTGAGGCGTAGACAGCCTTTGTATCCACTTTCAGGTACTGTCCGGGCCCTACGACCGGGTCGGAGGCCTGAATGGTCGCCAGGGCCGCATTGTTCAGGACTTCGGCAGCTTCGGCCGTAGCTCCGGGTGTGGGCCTGACAACATCGGCCACGACAATTCCACCTACGAGCACGGCAGCGGCTGCTGACGCCAGCAGGACACGACGCCGGAAACGGACCTGCCTGACGTTGCTTTCTGCCAGGATTTCTCCCCGGGCCGACGTCGCGGGTGCCTGGCCGATTCTGGCCATGACTCTTTCCCTGCCACGGGCCAAGGTCGCCGGCGGTGCCGAGCCGATGTCGCTACGCATTTCGCGGAGCAGCTGCAAGTCGTCCATGGTCCTTCTCCGTTTCATCAAGTGTCAGGTTGAGCTGGGTTCGAAGTGCGCGGCGGGCACGGTTCAGGCGAGACCGCACAGTGCCAACGGGAACGTCCATCGCCAGGGCGATGCCCTCATAGGTCAGGTCAGCCCACGCGTATAGCAGCAGCGTTTCACGATCGATGGCAGCCATGCCCTTGAGGGTCTTGGCGATGCGCCCGGCGGCAACGGCGGCATCGACTTGGGCGGCTATCCGGTCCGTCTCGTCTGCCATTGCCTCCCGGGACGAAGCCCTCGCCGCGTGTCTCAGTACTGTCGCTTCGGCACGGCGGTGGCGTCGGAGCAGATTGGTGGTGATCCCGAACAGCCAGGGCCGGGCATCCTCCCGGGCGAGGTCGTAGCTTTCAACTTGTTCCCATGCGACCAGAAAGGTTTCGGATGTAACGTCGTCAGCGACGAAGTCGCCTACCCTTCTGGCTGCAAATCTATAAATGATGGACGCGTGTCTGTCGTACAACTCCCCGAAAGCTTCGGGGCTGTCCCGAGACCGCCTGATGATGTCGTTATCTGTGCTCACACTATGTATTGCCCGCTGGCCGCAAAAGGGTTCACGGAGAGGCCTTCCCGATGTCGAATCGATTACACCGAAGAGTACTTCGCCCAGGCCGCACCCGGCGAAGAAGTCCATATCGGACACTATGAGGCGTGCGGAGAGCCACCGGCTTACGGGCGCCGCTTCTACTGCTGAACGAGCGTGAGAGCAGAGTCGACTGTGGACTCAACCGCCTCGCGGTGTGCGTCGGTTGAGTGTTCAAGAAGTGACTGGATCGCTTGGACCAGTGCTACGAGCTCGGGCGTTTGTAGCGTTGTGAAGCGTCTCATGGAAGTGGCGAGTGATTCAGTGACGAGGACGCCTACCTGATCTCCGTAGGCACCCGAGTGAGACCCGTGCGTAGCCGCGTAGCTTCCTCCGATAGAGATGTCCCCCAAGAGCGCCAGCAAGGGTACGCGGATCGAGTCTGGGACATCACCAACGGCAACTGCTGCGATAAAGGGAACTGCAAAGGCGGTTGCTTCATAGACCGTGCCTTGGAGAGAGCGGGCTCCCTGCCAGGCTTTCGGCCAATGAGTGCGAGGCCTGGATGCGGGCGTTGTTTGGCAATTCATGGATGCCGCATGTCTACTCGTGCGACTGCGCCACGGGTCCGGCGAGCTCGAACGTGGTGTCCTACCGCGTGTACCTGGATGGCTTGCAACGGCCTTCGCCCAAGCCCCTGGAGGTTCTGGCCGAAGGGTGCCGGCCCTTGGCCTTATAGTGTCTCCTCCGGCTGGGTAAGAGCCTGCGGCCAGGGTTCCGGCTACCTGTCGATTGAGGCGGCCCCGTGCCCCCACGGCCGCCCGTTCCGGCTCAGTCGATCCGCTGGCGGCCCAAGCGGGCGTAGATGTCGGGTCGCTTGGTCCGCAGGAAAAAGGCATAGACGATGCCGCCGAAGAAAAGCGCGAATGTGAAGGTCATGAAGATCAGGGTCAGGACCGCCGATCCGCCGATGAGCTCCGGGTAGTTGGCAATGGCCAGGTAGGTGATGGCCCCAAGGAACAAAACGCTGATGATGGGTGCAACGATGGTTTTCCACACCGATTCCGGCGCAAACCCTCGGCGGCGGATGAAGTACACCAGGACGGCGAAGCTCGTGATGAACATCAGGAGCAGCACAGCGAAGGTTCCGCTGCCGCTGGCGATCGGATAGAGCACCTCGGGGGCAACGCCGAGGACCGTGAACAACACGATTGCGGCCGCCCAGACGAGGCCCACGGCCAATGCCGAGACGTACGGCGACTTGTGCTTCGGGTGGACGCGTCCCAGGAACCTGGGGAGGGCGCGGTCTGAAGCAAGGGCAAAACTGTACCTTGCGGCAATGTTCTGGATGGACAGCATGCACGCCAGGACTGACGTAATGAGCAGGATGACGGCGACGTCGGCAAAGATCCGTCCCACGAGGCCCACGAGCGCGTCATTGAAGAGGTTGACGGTGTTGCTGGAGGCCTCGGCCTGGATTCCGTCCGCACCAAAGAAGGCGATGAAAGCCCACGCTGCCACTGCATAGAAGATACCGATGCCCACGACGGCAAGATACGTGGCCCGGGAGATGGTCTTGTCCGGGTTCTTGACCTCGTCCCGGTAGATCACCGTTGCCTCGAAACCGAAGAAGTTGCCTACTGCGAAAAGGAGCGCCAGGCCCAGTGTTGCGTCGGTGATCGAAGGCAGCGCGAAGCCCACTCCCTGCACCGCTTCCAGTCCGTTGGCCGAGAAGGACGCCACATCGAACACGACAATGACGGCCACTTCGAGCAGCATGACTATAGTGAGCAGCTTGGCTGAAAGATCAATGCGGTTGTAGGCGAGCAGCGTGGTGACGGCCGTAATGGCCAGCGCGTACCAGTACCAGGGGATGTCGGGTCCTCCCAGGGTGTTGACCACGAAGCCCTGAAGCGTCACGCCAAAGAAGGTCGGCGCGAAGAAGCCAATGAAGATATAGCCGAAGAGGGCGAGGAAGGCGCCTCCAAGGCCGGCCGGCTTGCCCAGTCCCGCCGTGACGAAGGAGTAGAAGCCACCAGGACCCTGGACGCTTCGGCTCATCTTGACGAATCCCACGGAGAAGATCAGCAGCATGAGCGTGACCAGCAAATAAATGGCCGGCGCTGTCTGCCCACTGAACATCAGCAGGACTGGAAGGGTTCCCGCTACCGTGGCCAGGGGTGAGGAGAAGGCGAGCACGTTCATCACGAGCTCTCCGACTCCCATGTTGCCGCTGAGCCGGTTCTCCTGGGTCTGACGCGACACCTTTGGTGCGTCAAGGGTGGTGTTATTCATGTAATCCTCATCACTGAATATTGAGTTCCACATCACAGTAGCGACGGGGTAGGGAAGGGCTGTGTGCCATGTTGGGACAGCGCCATGTTGGGACAGCGCCGGCTACGTACCGGCGCGGCTTACGGCGCCGACGTCGAGCAAGGAACGGGACAGCGCCACCCCGTGGTCCGCCAGGCTTTCCAGCTGGGCAGCCGTGCCGTCCCAGGCGGACCAATGGGCAGCGCCGTCGAGCAGCGTAAAAATGGCCTGAATGGTTTGGTGGCCTACCGCCAACCCCATCTCCTCCGCCGCGGCCGCATACATCTGCTCGTGCAGGTTCTGCCAATAGACCAACTCATGACGCAGGCCTTCACCCAGGAAGCCCGCCACCCTGTCCGAGGCAACCAGCAGGTTCCAGAGCTCCGCCTCGGGCCTGCTTACCTGCTGGGCAACATGGAAGCGGACAAGGGCCGCCCAAGAGTCATCCGCGCAGGGAATATGCTGAACGGCTTCCAGAAGCTCGCGGGCGAATCCATGGGTAAACCAGAGAAGCGACTCGGCAACAATCTGGTCCTTGCCCTGCGGAAAACTGGAGTAGAGGCTCGGCGCCTTGAGTCCCAACTCGCGGCCGAGCGTGCGCATGCTCACCGAGTTGTAACCGTTCGTGGCGGCCAGCCGAAGGAAAGCCAGAAGAATCCGTTTCCGGGCGGGCGTCTGCGACGACCAGTCACGTTTCGACAGGAACTCCTGGACAGCAGCGTTCGCCTGCTCACGCGGAGATGGACTCATTTCATCCTCAAAGGGTGGTAACAGAATGAGTCTAACTAACAGTCGTTAGCTTGAGAAGACCTCAGCCACACCGAGTCGCCTCGCCCAATGAGGCAGTCGGCAAAACGCTTCCCTACCCGGCCCACTACGAGCTCGTCCGTGTATCCATCGCAGCTTGTGAGGGTGACGCCAAGGGCCGAGAGCGTGAGGGAACCCTGGGGCACTGTCTTGACGCGCCTCCCCGCATAGCCCATCTGGTGCCAGTCGCTCCCCCACGGCACTTCGATCAGGGCGGAGGCCGCAGGGGCCGAAAACCACCTGACCGTGTGCTTGGTCCGGCACAGGCGCCTGATCAACGTTCGCGGTGGCATGGCCAGAAGCAGGCACGCCGTCGCCAGGTCCGGCCCCGCCGAACCGCCGAAGTCGACGGGAATCACGAGGGTTGATGGCGGGTCATCCCCCGGCGCCGAGCCTGCCGGGGACGCGGCTGCCATCCCTCCGGATTCATGCCTGGCCATCTCTGCCTCCTGGAATGAAGAAGCGGCCGCAGCGCCTGAACACAGTGCCAGGGAACAAGCGCTACGGACCGCAGATTATGGGTGTCAGGAGCCAGGCGTCGGCCAGGGCGAGGCGTCGCTGGTATCGCGGCCTTCTGCCATGTCCTGAAGGAGGCGGTGAACAAGTTTCCCGGAGCGCTTCAGCTGAAGGTCGGTCCGTTCGCCGAGATCGGTTTCGTTGAAGTGTGCCGACGCCCGCAGCCACTCGACGTGCCGTCCGTGTGCGAGCTTCTTGTTCATCATCGAGATCAACTCTCAAAGTAGGTGGGGTTATTGGGTTACTTCCAGCATCCGTCCCGGGACCCTGGCCCAACCGTGTCAGTTTGGGACACGGTTGGGCCACCTTCTGGACACAGCCCGCGACGGCCGCAAGTCAGCCCAGGCTGATGCCCGCAGCGGCGATAAATACACCGCTCGCCGCAACCAGGAAGGCCGCCGCTCCCAGAGGAACCGCATGGACGCCGCGGAAGCTGGCGGTGGACCGGGCTTCACGGGACGACCCCGCGAAATGCCCGCCCGCCAAACGCAGTCCGGCCGCTGCGAGGATGAGGAAAATACCGAGGTACACCATTTAGTCCTCCGTCCACTTGGCGCTCAGCGGATCCAGGGCAATCGCCAGATGCTTGCTGGAGCGCTCGGGATCAATCTGCGAGACCTGCATGGCGCAGCTGAACCCATCGGTGAGCACCAGCCCGTCACCGCTCTCCAGCGCCGGCACCATGGAGTGTTCAGCCACCTTCATGGACATGTCGAAGTGCTCGGCCTCAAAACCGAAGTTTCCGGCCACTCCACAGCACGACGACGATTCCACGAGGTTCGGCACGCCCCATGCCTCCAGGACCCGTTTCTGGGCACCCGAACCAAACACGGCGTGCTCGTGGCAGTGGGTTTGCAGGACGGCGGTTTCGGGTGGAACGGCGGATGGCCTCCAGCCACGCTTGATCGCCTCGTCAACTGCCACGGAGAACGAGCGGACCCTGGCAGCCACCCGCGCGGCCGCCGCCCCGCCCACCATCTTGGGCCCCTCGTCGCGGATGGTTGCCGCGCAGCTCGGTTCCAGCACAACAATGTCCCGGTCCGTGCCGTCGTCGAGCCTGCTGATCAACCGGGCCAAGCGGCGCCGGGCACCGTCGCGCTGTCCGGTGGAGATCCACGTCAGCCCGCAGCAGGCGTCCGGCGTGCAGCCCACGGAGCTCCCCGAGTCGCGCAGCACCCGGGCGGCGGTCGGGACCACCTCGGGACGGAAGGCTCGGGTGAAACTGTCGATGAACAGGAGGACGTCCGCGTTGTCCGTGAACTGCGCTTCCCGTACCCGCCGCCGGATGCGGCCCGACGGCGCGAAGTCCGGCAGCCGCCGTCGTGCGCTGACGCCCAGCTTTTCACCCACCCAACGGAACGGACGGAAGCCGGTCCCCGCGTTGGCGAGGGGTGCGATGCGCGTCAACAGCGGCAGCCACCGCGGCAGCCACCCGATCGAATAATGCGTAAAGGGCCGGAACTTGCCGCGGTAGTGCTCATCCACCAGCTCCGACTTGGCTTCAGCGATGTCCACCCCCGTGGGACAGTCGGCCGAGCAGGCCTTGCAGGAAAGGCACAGATCCAGCGCTTCCCGCACCTCGGGGCTGGACCAGCCGCCGTGGCTGGTGCCTTTGGTGCGGGTCAGTTCCTGCAGGACACGGGCCCGGCCCCGCGTCGAGTCCTTCTCGTCCTTCGTGGCGCGGTAGCTGGGACACATGAAACCGCCGGTGGTCGCCCGGCAGCGGCCCACGCCGATGCACGCGTGGGTGTTGCCGACGAACGGGCTCACCACCGGGAGCAGGCTGCGGTTTTCGGAAGAAAGTACGACGGCGGCACCCGGCGCCGTGGAAGGCTCACCGTGCGCGGGCCCCGGCAGGGGCACGCCTTCGAGAGCCAGCGAGGCAGCGAAGGGCTCGGGGTCCACGATGATTCCCGGGTTCAGGATTCCGGCAGGATCCCAAAGGTGTTTGAACGCTTTGAAGATGCCCACCATCGCGGGCGAATACATCACGTCCAGCAGTTCGCTGCGTGCCCGGCCGTCCCCGTGTTCCCCGGAAAGCGAGCCGCCGTGAGCCACCACGAGGGCCGCTGCTTCGCGGGTGAAGTTCTCAAAGGACTCCCGGCCAGCATCGCTTCGGAGGTCGTAATCCAGGCGCATGTGGACGCAGCCCGCACCGAAGTGCCCGTACATGAAGGCCGTGTAGCCGTATTTCTCCACGAGTGGCAGCAGTTCCGCGAGGTAGTCCGCCAAGCGCTCGGGAGCGACCGCGGAGTCCTCCCAGCCGGGCCAGGTCTGGACTCCGTCGATCCTGCGCGAGGAAAGTCCTGCGCCATCTTCGCGGACCCGCCACAGTTTGGCCCGTTCTGCCGGCTCGGTAACGATCGCGTGGTCCACCACGCGGCCATCGGCTGTGAGTTTCTCCAGCAGCCGGTCGCACTCAGCCGCGGCTTCTTCGATGCTGTCCGCCGGGAACTCAACCATCAGGAACGCCTTGCCCTGCGGGAGGGAGTCCACACTGGCGGCACCCCGGCGGTGGCGCATGATGTCCACGATCGAGGCGTCCAGGCCCTCGATGGCGCTGGGCTTGGCAGCAAGGATGGTCATCACATCGCGGGCAGAGTCGATGGTGTTTGCATAGCCAAGGCACAGGAGCGCCGTGGTCCGGGGCTTCGGCACCAATCCCACTTTGGCCCGGACCACTAGGGCGCACGTGCCTTCGCTGCCCGCCAAGGCGGCCGCCACATCAAGGCCGTTCTCCGGCAGGAGGTGCCCCAGGTGGTAGCCGGAGACCTGCCGGGGAATGTTCCCCAGCTCAACCCGCAGCGGGGCCAGGTTGGCTTGGGCCAACTCCTTCAGGCCCGCCAGCAGTTCCGCGGCCTTGGCGACGGAGTGCTGGTCACCCGCGTCCACGGCCCGGAGGAAGTCGCGTCCCGCATGCAGGTGCGCTCCGTCCGCCGTCACGAGTTCCACTTCCTGCACGTGCTGGGTCATGCGTCCGTAGGCCACTGAGTGGTTTCCGCAGGCGTCGTTGCCGATGGAGCCGCCAATGGTGGCCCGGGTCATGGATGAAGGGTCCGGGGCAAAGGTCAACTCCCCGCCGCTCGCCTTCTCGACGTAGGAGCGCAGTTCGCCAAGGATGACGCCGGCGTCCGCCCAGACCGCCGCCTTGCCGCCGTCGAGCTCTCCCACTGAGGTAAGGCGGCGCGAAAGGTCGATCACCAAGGATTGGCCGATTGCGTTGCCTGCCATGGACGTTCCGCCGCCGCGTGCGGTGACCGGGACGCCAAGCGTGGAACAGGCGCGCAACACTTTCCTGACGTCCTTGATGCTTGCCGGAAAGGCGACGGCGGCTGGCCGGACACGGTAGTTGGAAGCATCGTAGGAGTATTCGGAGAGCCTTCGCGGAGAGTCATCCACCTCGATGCCCTGCGCGCGCAAGGCGGCAAGCAACTGCTCTGCTTTCGTGTCTCCATCGTCACCGTGGGGCATGTTCGCCGTCTCCAATTCGTAGTGGTCCGCTGGAAGTTTAGGCAGGACGGCACCCCGGCGGAGTGTGCCAAAACAGAACGGGCACAGCGGAGGGATCCGCTGTGCCCGTTCCTTGGTCCGGAAGTGGTTACTTCAGGAACTCGGACAGGTTGTCCTTGGTGATGAGCGTGAACGGCAGCGTGTAGCGGTTGTCCACGTTTCCACCGTTGAGGAAGTCGGTGACCACCTCAACGGCCTTGACGCCCTGGCCCGCAGAGTCCTGGCGGACGGTAGCGGACATGGTGCCACCCTTGATGTCCTGCAGCGCCGGCTCGGTGCCGTCGACGCCCACCACGGCCTTGAACTCGGCAGTGCGGCCCGCGTCGGCAATGGCGGAGGCGGCACCAATGGCCATCTCGTCATTGTTGGCAACAACCGCATCGATCTGGCCGGACGGGAAGCGCTGCAGGGTGTCCTCCATGTTGCGCTTGGCGTCATCGCGGCTGCCCTTGGCCTGGAATTCCGCCACGATCTTGAAGTTCTTGTTGATGGTCTTGTCGAAGCCGGACTTGCGGCGATCGGTCCACGAGGCGCCGTAGATGCCAGCTGCGAACACGAGGTTGCCGCCGTTGGGCATCAGCTTGTTGAGGTATTCGGCCTGCATCTGGCCGGCCACCGTGTCATCCACGCCGATGTAGCTCTTGTAGCCAACATCCGAGCCCTCGGCGAACTCGGTGGACAGGATGAACAGGGGGATGTTGGCCGCAATGACCCGCTTGGCCGCGTTCTGGCTGGCATCGCCATCCAAGGGCTGCATGATGACGGCGTCCACCTGCCGGGTGAGGAGGTCCTCAACCTGGTTCAGTTCGCTGCCAACATCCTTCTTGGAGTCGGTGATGTTGAGCTTGACGCCCTTTTCATCCGCGGTCTTCTTCATGGCGTCCGTCATGTGGGCCAGGTCCGGGTCCTGCAGGTCAAGGACCACAACGCCGATGTTGTAGGTCTTGGCCGCCCCGCCGCTGCTGGTCGCGTTACTGCTTCCCGCGCAGCCGGTGAGGGTCAGTGCCCCCGCTGCCATCATGGCGACCGCCGCGGCGATCTTACGTCGCATACCCATGGTTGTTCCTTTCAGTGGTTTTGTCTGTGCGTTGGGAGATTGTTGTTGCTGTTGGTGCTTTCCGCGGGTCAGTCGGACTTCCAGCGGTTCAGCAGGACGGCGAGAACCAGGATCACGCCCTGGACGCCTTGCTGGAAGTAGGAGGAAACGCCCATCAGGTTCATGCCGTTCATCACCACGCCCAGCAGGAGCACGCCGATGACGGTTCCGCGGATGGTGCCGACGCCACCAAAGAGGCTCGTTCCGCCAATCACGACGGCGGCAATCACCTGGAGTTCGTAACCGGTACCTGCCACCGGTGCGGCGCCGTCCAGACGGGCTGTGAGAACCAGGCCACCCAGGGCGGCTGTAACGCCACCGATGAGGTAGACCATGAAGAGCACCCGGCCTGTTGAGATGCCGACCTTCTTGGCAGATTCCTCATTGCCACCCACGGCGTAGACGTGCGAACCGAACTTGGTACGGCTCAGTACGAACTCGCAGATGATGGCAGCGACCAGGAAGATGATCACGGGAACCGGGATGGGGCCCAGGAAGCCGGATCCCAGCCATTCAGCCGGTCCGCTGAGGCCGGAGACAACCTGGCCATCGGTGATCACCAACGCCGCCGTGCGGGCTATGGCCATGGTGGCCAGCGTTGCCAGGAAGGGAAGGATGGCTCCCCAGACCACCATGGCTGCGCTGAGGAAACCGACCAGGAGGCCGACGCCAAGGCCGGCGACCAGCGGCAGCCAGAAGGCTCCGCCACTGGCGGGGGCCAGCAGGGCGAAGGTCATGCCGGCCAGGCCTACCACCGATCCCACGGACAGGTCGATTCCTGCCGTGATCATGATGAAGGTCATTCCCAACGCGATCAGCCCGATGATCGAGGACTGCCTGACCACGTTCACGATGTTGTTCAGCGTGAGGAAGTTCGGGGCCGCTGCGGCGAGGAAGACGAGGATCACCACGAACAGGATGATGATTCCGTAGTCCCCGATGAACCGCTTGACCTTGGTGGCGGTGAGGCCTTCCTTAAGGTCGGCGGGACCCAGCTTGGTCTTGAGGTTGTCCATGGTGATGCTCATGAGTCGCTCCCGTTGGTGGTACCGCGTGCGGAGAAGGCATCAACGGTTTCCATGGATGATGTGCTTCCGATCTTGCGGCGGTCCTCGGGAATGCCGCTGCCGTGGTCGACGTAGTCGTCCAAAGTGCCGTGGGAAATCAGGTGGGCCACTTGGGCCTCGGAGACCTCGCCCACGCGGAAGCGTCCCACTACCTGCCCTTGGCGCATGACGGCGAAGCGGTCCGCCACTGCGAAGGCTTCGTCGAGGCGGTGCGTAATGATGATGACCGCGATGCCCAGGTCCTTGAGTCGCTGGGTGACCTCGATGAGCTTGTCCACCTTGGCCACCGACAGGTTCGCGGTGGGCTCGTCCATGATGATCAAGCGGGCGTCGAAGGCCAGTGCGCGTCCGATCGCCACAGCCTGCCGCTGGCCGCCGGAAAGTCGCTTCACCTTGAGCCGCGGGTTGATGGGAATGTCCAGGCGCTCCAGCACGCGCTTGGTCTCGGATTCCATCTTCTTCCTGTCGATGATCCTCAGCAGCGGACCCAGGATGTTCTTCTGGGGCTCGCGGCCCAGGAAGATGTTGGTCCGGACATCCAGGTTGTCGGCCAGGGCGAAGTCCTGGTAGACCATCTCGACGCCCTGGTCCCGGGATGCCGATGGGGTGGGGAACGCGGTGGCCTTCCCGTCCAGCTCGATCGAGCCCCGATCGGGCTGGTAGACGCCCGTCAGAACTTTCATGAGCGTTGATTTGCCGGCGGCGTTGTCTCCAAGAAGAGCGAAGGTTTCGCCGGGCATGACATCGATGCTGACTCCGCGCAGAGCGGACACCGCCCCGAATGTCTTGTGTATGTCCTTTAGGGCGACCAGTGGAGTTGTCGCCGGTGGTGCGTCGGTCATCTCATCCTCGTTTGATAGGGCCATGCAAATGAACCGGTGAAACACCTTTGGCGATGGACCATCAAACAACGTTGTTCGACTTTGCAGAATCCGGGGTCATTCAAGAAAGCCCCATAACTGCGTGACCTCCGCCACACTGTTTCACTTACTTGAACTTTGACGGATGGGATAACCCGGTATGTGTGCCACTTTGGAACACGGACCCGCCGGAATTGTTGCTGCGGGAAACAAATTCTTTGCTGATAAGCCGATAAGTCATTAAGTCGTTAAAAGGACAAAGCCCGGTCCGGGCACGGATTGTTGCGAAAGAATCCGTGCCCAAACCGGGCAGTCAACGGGCTACGCGGACAGCTCCACGGCTATGGCAGCTCCAGTCCGGGCGGACTTCTCCGCCGCGTCGGCCAGGATCAAGGCAGCACGGCCGTCCTCGAAGCCGGGGCTCCGGGAGGGAAGGCCGCGGACCGCGCGGAGGAACTCGGCGACTTCCAGCCGGTACGCTTCCGCGTAGCGTTCCAGGAAGAAGTTCTGGTACGGTCCTGCCCCCTCGACGGACCGGGCACCCCAATGCCGCACCAGGCTGTCGTTCTTGTTGGCCACCTGGAGCAGGCCGGTGGATCCGAAGGCCTCGATGCGCTGGTCGTAGCCATACGCGGAATGCCTGGAGTTGAAGATGGTCACGAGTTCGTCCTTGGAACCCCGGAGGGTGACCACGGTGGAATCGAAGTCGCCCGCCTGCCGGATGCCGTCGCTGAAGACGTTGGCACCCCGGGCCGAGACCTCCACGATGTCCGGAAGGAAATAACGTGCCACATCCAGGTCATGGATGGTCATGTCCCGGAAAATTCCGCCGGACTGGGGCAGATAGGCTGCCTGGGGCTCCCCTGGATCCCGGCTGGTGATGATCAGCTGCTCCAGGGCACCGATCTCGCCGGCCCCCACACGCCGCCTGAGCTCCACGAAGTGCCTGTCAAAGCGTTTGTTGAAGCCCAGGGCGATCGGCACATCCGTGGCAGCCGCCTTCGCCCGGAGCGCGTCAACCCGCCCGATCTCCAGGTCGATGGGCTTCTCGCACAGCACCGGGATGCCGGCGTCGATCGACTGTTCGATCAAGTCCACGTGGGTGGCCGTCGGCGAAGCGACAATGACGGCATCGACTTCCCCGGAGGCAAACACTTCCTCCGGATCATCGCTCACGCGGCCTCCGAACTCGGCGGCCGTTCGCTTGGCACCCTCAATGAAGGGGTCGCACACCCAGGCCAACGTTGCTTCGTCGAGTGTTGCAAGGCTCATGGCATGCACTTGACCGATCCTGCCGGTCCCGAACAGGCCAACCCTGATCTGTTGCGTCATTGCAGGTCTCCAGATGTTGAAGTGGTTTATTGCTCGATCTTCTGCCGGCCCAGGCGCGCATAAACATCCGGGCGCTTCGAGCGCAGGAAATAGGCGTAGATAATTCCGCCAATGAACAAGGCGAAAGTGAAGGTCATGAAAATGGCCGTCATGACCATGGAGCCGCCGATCAGCTCAGGGTAATTCGCGATTGCCAGGTAGGTAATCAGGCCAAGGAAGATCACACTGACTATCGGCGCCACAATGGTCTTCCATACGGATTCCGGAGCGAAACTGCGGCGGCGGACAAAGTACACCAGCACGGCGAAGCTTGTGATGAACATCAGGAGCAGGACAGAGAACGTGCCGCTGCCACTGGCGATCGGGTAAAGGGCCTCGGGAGCAACTCCCACCAGAGTGAACACCACGGTGGCCACAGCCCAGACAAGGCCCACGCCCACTGCCGAAATGTAAGGGGACTTATGCCGCGGGTGCACCCGGCCCAGGGCCTTCGGAAGCGCGCCGTCAGCGGCAAGCGAGAAACTGTACCGCGCAGCGATGTTCTGGATGGAAAGCATCGAGGCCAGGATAGAGGTGATGAGCAGGACCACCCCGATGTCCGCGAAGATCTTGCCCACCAACGCAATTGCGCCGTCGTTGAACAGGTTCACGGTATTCGCCTTGGCTTCTTCCTGGACGTTGTCCGCTCCCAGGAAGGCCGTGTATGCCCAGGCGGCAACCGCGTAGAACAGGCCAATGCCGACGACGGCCAAGTAGGTTGCCCGGGGAATGGTCCGGTCCGGATTCTTGACCTCGTCGCGGTAAATGACTGTCGCTTCGAAGCCGAAGAAGTTGCCAACAGCGAAGAGCAGCGCGAGGCCCAATCCGGCGTCGGTTATCCACGGCATGGAGAATCCGACCCCTTGGGAAACGTCACCGGAAGCGAACGCGGCGACGTCGAAGATGATGACCACGGCGGATTCGAGCAGCATGACGACCGTCAGTACTTTCGCGGACAAGTCGATGCGGTTGTAGGCCAGCAGGGTGGTGACGGCAATGATGCCAAGCCCGTACCAGTACCACGGGATGTCCGGGCCGCCCAGGGTGTTTACCACGAAGCTCTGCAGCGTCAGGGCAAACAGGGACGGCGCAAAGAAGCCGATGAAGACATACCCCACCAGGGCCAGGAGGGCCCCGCCAAGACCCGCAGGCTTTCCAAGGCCCGCTGTGACGAAGGAGTAAAAGCCGCCGGGCGCTTCGACACTCCGGCTCATCTTGACGAAGCCTACCGAGAAGATCAGCAGCATCAACGTCACCAGGAGGTAGATTCCGGGAGCGGTGTGGCCGCTGAACAGGAGCATCACAGGCAGGGTGCCTGCAACGGTGGTCAGCGGGGACGAGAAGGCGAGCACGTTCATCACGAGCTCGCCCACCCCCATGTTGCCGCTGAGCTTGTGTTCCTGGGTCTGGGTAGGCGCTATCGGCTTCCCTTTTGTTGAGCTAGACATGTAATCCTCGTCACGAAATTTAGAGTGCTGAATCACACTACCGACGCGGATTGTGGGAGCACTGTACCAGCTTGGGACACCGTATTTGGAGCGGTTCCGCCCAGCTTTTTCAGGTCGACGACGTCGTTCAGCGGCTGGCCCGTTTTCCACTGCTGGAGGTTCTTCGCGAAGCAGTCCACCACACGGCCCCGCCATCCAATCAGGTCCCCGGACGCATGGGGCGAGACGAGGATGTTGCTGCGGCTCCACAGCGGATTTTCGGCTGCCAAGGGCTCGTTCTCGAAGACATCCAAGGCCGCAGCGCCCAGGTGCCCCGCATCGATCGCATCGAGCAGGTCCTGCTCCACCACCACGGCTCCACGACCCACGTTGACCAGGCGGGCACCCGGACGCATCTCGTCGAAGCGGGCCGCGTTGAACAGCCCACGGGTTTCCTCAGTGAGCGGGACGGTGAGCACCACGTCCTGGGCCTCGCCGAGGAGCACATCCAGCTCGTCGAAAGAAGCAATCGCTCCGAGCTGGGCGTCGTCCCGGGCAGACCGCCCTACGACGGTCACATCCATTCCCGCAGCACGCAGCAGCAGCACAGTTTCGCGCCCCACCGGACCCGGTCCTACCACCAGCACCTTGCGGCCCAGCAGCGGCTCGGTCTCCCGATGCTGCCACGTCCGGGCCTGCTGCAGCTCGATGGTGCGGCGCAGGTCCTTGGTGAACATCAGCAGCACGCCCAGGACCCACTCGGCGATGGGGCGTTCACAGACACCCCGCGAGTTGCTGACCACGATGTCGCTGTTGATGATCTCCTGGGTCATGAGGCTGTCCACGCCGATGCTGGAGGTGTGGATCCAGCGCAACTCCCCGGGTCCCACCTCGCGCAGCAGCTTGGTGCGGAAGTCGTTGAGGAACAGGATCTCCGTTCCAGGCAGCGCGGCACGGAACTCTTCCGCCGTCCGGACCACCACCACGTCGGCGTCATCCTTCAGGCGCTCTACGGGAGGCACCGGACGGCCCTCCTGGACAATAACAATCACTTTAGGTCGTGACACGCTTGCTTCCTCCTGGTTGGTCGTCTTCGTCATTGCGGCCTCCTACCAGCCGCCTTGCCAGCCACTCATCAGGCCGTAGGGCAGCCGCTGGGGCTCCTCATCCGGCAGGCCCTTGAGGAAGTCGAAGTCGCAGCCTTCGTGCGCTTGGTTGACGTGGTCGATGAACAAGCGTCCATAGCCACGCCGGTACTTGGGCTCGGGCAGCTTGAGCTCCGCCAGCCTGGCCTCGATTTCTTCCTCGGGGAGGTCCAGGTCCAGCCGCTGGTTCTCGACATCCAGCACGATCGGATCGCCGTCGCGGACGATCGCCAGCGGACCACCTACCGCGGCCTCGGGCGAGACATGTAGCACGGTTGTGCCAAATGCGGTGCCGCTCATGCGGGCGTCGGAGATGCGCACAATGTCGCGGATGCCGCGGCGCAGCAACTTCTCTGGGATGGGCAGCATGCCCCACTCCGGCATGCCGGGCGCGCCGACCGGACCGCTGTTGCGGAGCACCAGGACCGAGTCCTCGGTGATGTCCAGGTCCGGATCGTCGATCCGCCGTCCGAGATCGTAAATGTCGTCAAAGACAATTGCCGAGCCCTTGTGCTGCAGCAGGTCTTTGGAGGCGGCGCTGCGCTTGATCACGGCACCGTTGGGGGCCAGGGAACCACGGACGACGGCGATGCCTCCTGAGACGTCAAAGGGCGTCTCGAGTTTACTGACGACGACGCCATCCGGCTCGGGTGCGTTACGGTAGCCCTTTTCGAGGGACTCACCGGTGACCGTGATTGCATCCTTGTTCAAGAGTGGTGTCAGTTCCTTGAGAACGGTGGAGATGCCGCCCACCTGGAACAATTGCTGCACCAGGTACTCACCGGACGGGCGGACGTTGACGATCCGCGGGGTCCGCTGGGAGATTTCATGGAAACGGTCCAGCTGCAGTTCGTAGCCAACCCTCCGCGCCAAGGCCAGGAGGTGGACCACGGCGTTAGTCGAGCCACCCACGGCCATGAGGAGCGTGATGGCGTTGTCGAACGCTTCCTTGGTCAGGATTTCGCTGGGCTTCGGGCCCGACACGGCCATTTCCACCGCCCGGCGGCCTGTGGCTTCCGCTGCCTGCCCGCGGCGTGAATCGACGGCCGGAATGGACGCAGTGCCGGGCAGGCACATGCCCAGGGCTTCAACGAGGGACGTCATGGTGGACGCCGTGCCCATTTCGCTGCAGTGTCCGGCGGAGGGCTTGGCCGCGGATTCGAGCTCGTCAAAGTCGGCCTCGGTGATCTTGCCTGCACGCAGCTCGTCCGCGTACTTCCACGTGTCCGTGCCAACGCCCAGCTGCTTGCCCCGGAAGTGCGCCGGCTCCTGGGGGCCGCCGGTCAGCATGATGGTGGGAATATCGGCGCTGGCGGCGCCCATGAGCTGGGCAGGAACAGTCTTGTCGCAGCCGCCCAGCAGCACGATCGCATCCAGCGGGTAGGCCCGGATGGATTCTTCCACGTCCATGGCCATCAGGTTGCGGAACTGCATGGCGGAGGGCTTCATGAGGCTCTCGCCCAGGGAGATGGTGGGGAACTCCAGCGGCAAACCCCCGGCCATCAGGACGCCGCGCTTCACGGCCTCGGCCAGCAGCTTGAAGTGGATGTTGCAGTTGACCAGCTCCGACCAAGAGTTGGCAATACCAATGACCGGCCGGTCCTTGATGGCGAAGCGCGAGAAGCCTTCGGCCTGGATCGCGGTGCGGTGCACGAATCCCGTGAGGTCGTGCGGCGCGAACCAGCGTGCGCTGCGGAGATCGTTGTAATTCGACTCGGACATATCCTTCAAAGCTCCTTGGTTTGTGCTCGTTGTAAAGACGTGGGTGAGGCCAGCTACGCGGCGGACGTGCCGCCGTCGAACGCCATGCTGGTGCCGGTGGCGAAGGTGCCTTCGACCGCCAGGAAGTAGATGGCTGCCGCCACTTCTTCCGGATCGGCGAGGCGGTTGAGCGGCACGGTGCTTTCCTTCTGCTGGAGGGCCAGGACGGGGTCCGGTTCGGACTCAAGTCCTGACCGCAACATGGGGGTATCGATGGGGCCCGGGCACACGGCATTGACTCGGACATGGGGCGCCAGTTCCACGGCGAGCGCCTTGGTGAGTCCCACGACGCCGGCTTTGGCGGCGCAGTAGTGGGCCAGCCCGGCGACGCCCATGGTGGCGAGGTCCGACGCGACGTTGACGATTGCCCCTCCCCCGGACCGGCGCAGGTGGAGCCCCGCTTCCCGGGCGACGTAGAAGGTACCGGAGAGGTTGGTGTCCAGGACCTCGCGCCAGCGGTGCTCGTCCAGGTCTTCGAGCGGCGCGTAGCCGGCGACCCCCGCGGCGTTGATTGCCACGTCGAGCCCGCCGAGGGAGTGGATCGCTCCCCGGACACCGTTCCGGACCGATTCGGCGTCGGCGACGTCGGCAACCACCTGGCGCGCACCGCCGTCGATCTCCTCCGCAACCCGTTGCAGCTCTCCGGCGCGGCGCCCCAAAAGGGCCACCCGCGCACCCCGCGCTGCGAAGAGTTTTGCGGTCGCTTCTCCGACGCCGGACGTCGCGCCTGTGACGAGCACCCGCAGGGGTTCCGTTCGATTCCACGTGCTGCGGTCCATCATCGTCGACAGGCTCCTCTTTCTTGGCGTTACTGGACTAGTACGTTCTACTCAAACAGCCGGAGGCCTTCGCCGGATGTCTCAGATTGAGACACAGCGCACACTCCTGGCGTCCATAGGCTGATCCGCAGATGCCGCCTTTCTGTGCGGCACAGCACCGCCGGAGAGCGGCACAAACTAAGGAGTCCACTTTGGAAGACCAGAACCGCATTGGCGTTGGCCTCATCTCGGTGGGGTGGATGGGGCGCCTGCATTCCCGCGCCTACCTCGCCACCAAGCAGTTCTTCCCGGAACTGCCGCGCCACCCCGAGCTTGTGATCGCCGCAGACCCCGACGACGCCGGTCGTCACCACGCCGAGGACGCGCTCGGTTACAAGGAAACGGCCACCGATTACCGGAAGGTGCTGGAGAACCCGGACGTCGACGTCGTCTCCATCTGCTCCCCCAACTTCCTGCACCACGAAATCGCCCTGGCCACCATCGAAGCCGGCAAGCATTTCTGGATCGAGAAGCCCATGGGCCGCAGTGCCCGGGAATCCAGGGAGATCGCCCAGGGCGCCGAAGCTGCCGGGCTGATTACCTCGGTGGGCTTCAACTACCGGCACACCCCGGCCATCGCCGAGGCCCGACGGTTGATCCGTTCCGGGGCGCTGGGCAAGGTGACCAACGTGCAGATCCGCCTGCTGACCAGCTACGCCTCGGACCCGACCCAGGTGTTCACTTGGCGCTACGAGCAGGCGCGCGCTGGTTCCGGCGTCCTGGGCGACATCCTGAGCCACGGTTTCGACCTGGCCCAGTTCCTGGTTGGCCGCATTACCTCGGTCAACGCGGTCACGGAAACCTTCATCAAGGAACGTCCGCTGCCGGCCGGAACGTCGTCGAACTCCTTCGACAAGGGTGAAGCTTCGGATGTGACCCGTGAGGTGGAGAACGAGGACTACACGGCCATGCTTGCCCGGTTCGAGGGTGGTGCAGTGGGCATGTTCGAGACAACGCGCGTGGCGATCGGCCCGCACGCCGAATACATTGTGGAGGTTTACGGAACGGAAGGATCCGTCCGCTGGAACTTCGAGCGGATGAACCAGCTGGAGGTCGCCACGGACCGCAGTGGTTACCGGACCATCATGACGCCGCCGTCCTACGGTGAGTTCGGGCGCTTCCAGCCGAATGCCGGCCCTGGCATTGGGTTCAACGATCTGAAGACGATCGAGGCTGCGCTGTTCCTGCGCTCCGTCGCCGAAGGCAAGCAGCTCGGCCCCTCTGTGGCCGATGGTTGGTCGGCATCGGAGCTGGTTGATGCCTCGCTGCGCAGCGCAGAGTCTTCAGCTTGGGTGGAGGTCCCGGAAGTCACAGGGAACACCACGTACGGGGCCTAGCTTTCCAGGGCAAAGAAGGAGGCCGGATCAGAGTGATCCGGCCTCCTTGTGTATCAGGACCTACTTCGCGAAGCGGAACAGCTTCTTGTTGGCGAATTCCAGCATGCCCACCTTGCCCAGTTCGCGGCCGTACCCGGACTTCTTGACGCCACCGAACGGCACGTCAGCACCGCTGAGGTCGTACGCACCCACGAACACCATGCCGACGTCGAGCTGGTTACCGACGCGCTCGGCGCGTTCAACGTCGTCGCAAATCACGACCGAACCCAGGCCGTACGGCGAGGAGTTGGCCAGCTTGATCGCTTCGGCGTCGCTGCTGACCTTGTACAACTGGGCCACGGGACCGAACAGTTCTTCGCTGTAGACGTCCATGGACGGCGTGATGTTGGTAATCACGGTGGGGGTGAACACGTTGCCCTGTGGCTCGTTGTTGCCCACCAGGATCTCGGCGCCCTGATCCAGCGCGCCTTGTACCTGGGAAGCCAGGAACCTGGTGGCCGAATCCGAGGACATCGGACCGAAGTCGCCGTTCTCGTAGGACTGGCTGGCGATGGCAGCCTTGAACTTCTCCGAGAACTCGTCGAAGTACTTGTCCAGCACCACGATCCTCTTGGAACCGTTGCACGACTGGCCAGTGTTGCCCATGCGGCCCATGACGGCCTTCTTCACCGCAAGGTCCACATTGTCCGTATCGAGCACCAGGAACACGTCAGCGCCGCCAAGCTCCAGGACGCACTTCTTCAGCGCGCGTCCGGCCTGCTCAGCCACGATCGCTCCCACCTGCTCGGAGCCGGTCAGCGAGACACCCTGGACGCGGTCGTCCGCGATCATGGTGGAGATCTGCTGGTGCGTGGCGAAGAGGTTGACGTAGGCGCCCTCCGGGAAGCCTGCATCGCGGAACAGTTCCTCCAACGCCAGCGCCGACTCCGGGCACTGGCTGGCGTGCCGGACGATCACCGTGTTGCCCAGGATGATGTTGGGAATCGCGAACCGTGCCACCTGGTAATACGGGTAGTTCCACGGCATGATGCCCAGGATCACGCCGAGGCCCTGGTAGCGGAAGAAGCTCCGCAGCCCGTCGGCTACCTCCAGTTGCTCATCGGCCAACCATTCTTCGGCGTGCTCGGCGAAGGCGGCAGCGATGGAGCCGGAGAACTCGGCCTCGCCAGCGGCCTTCTGTAACGGCTTGCCCATCTCGCGGTTGATGATGGCGGCGAGCTTGTCCTTGCGCTCAACGAACAGCTCCGCGAGGCGTTTGGCCAGGGCAGCGCGCTCGGCGACTGTGGTGGTGCGGGACCACTCCTGGTACGTCTGCTGTGCGGCGCTGAGCCCGGCTTCCACCTCTGCGTCGGTGGCTGCAGGGTACTCGGCGTGGATGGTTCCGGTGGCCGGATCAGTAACGGCAAATGCGCTCATGATGAATGCTCCTTGGTCTATTAATCCCGTAAAAGAGACGGGCGGGACCGCTGGATGGAGCGGTCCCGCCCGGTGCGCTTAGCGCGTTTCAGGTGCGGTGGTGGCAGCGTAGAAGCGCTGGCGCTCACGGCCCTTGAGGTGCTTTGCAGCACCCTCCAAGGTGGCCGGCCGCTCCGAGGTCATCGGAGCTCCGACGTCCCAGAAAGCGCCGTTGCCGGACAGGTAGCGCCACGGCTCCACCCGGGCGACGATCACTGCGGGACCCTCGGCTTCCTGCGCCTCGGTGAGGGCGGCAGAGAACTCCTCGACCGTCGTCGTGGACCATGCCGCACAGCCCATGCTGGCCGCGTTGGCGGCGATGTCGAACTCAAGTACCGCCCCGTCCAAGCGGCCGGACTCCTTGCTGCGTTCCCGGTACTGGGTGCCGAATTCGCGGCCCGGACCACCCTTGGCAACCTGCAGCGGCCAAATGCACTGGTGGCCGCGGTTGTCGATGACGATCGTGATGATCTTCTTGCGTTCCTGGACGGCCGTGACCAGTTCAGTGGGTTGCATGAAGTAGGTGCCGTCACCAATCAGGACGTACACCTCGCCGGGCGCGTCATCGCGGGCAATCCGGTAACCCAAGCCTGCGGGGATTTCGTGGCCCATGCAGGAGTTGGCGTACTCGAAGTGGATCTCGGTGCCGTTGGACGGGTCCCAGGCCTTGTGGATGCCTTCGACCACACCGCCGGAACCCAGGATCAGGGCGTCGTCGCTGGTGGTGCGTTTGTTGAGGACGTCGATCACCTGCGCCTGGCTCATCAGTTCGCCGGCGAAATCCTGGAGGTCGTGCTTGCGAACTTCCAGCGTGGCCTTGCGTGCGTCCGCGATGTCGCTGCGGAACTCGTCCGACGTCGAGTACCCGACGGCGGCGAGCCGCTCCCCCAGGGCGGCCAGGTTCAGCTTGGCGTCGCCGATGACGGGGAACGAGCCCATCTTGTGGGCGTCGAACGAGCCCACGTTGAGGTTCACGAATTTCACGTCCGGATTCTGGAACAGCGAGTGCGAGGCAGTGATGAAGTCCTGCAGGCGCGAGCCCACGGTAATGACGCAGTCGGCACCATCGGCGATCTCGTTGGCGCCCACGGTTCCGGTCACGCCCAGTGCACCGAGGTTGAGGTCGGTGAGGGGCCCACTGCCCTTGCCCGCGTAGGTCTCGGAGACCGGGATGCCGAAGCCGGAGCTGAAACGCGCCAGTTCTTCCTGCGCCTTGGAGTAGCGGACGCCGCCACCGGCGATCAGCAGCGGGCGCTTGGCGTTGCGGATGATTTCCGCGGCGTCGCGGAGCTCGTCCTCAACAGCCGGACGACGGCGGATATGCCAGACGCGCGGGGTGAAGAAGGACTCCGGGAAGTCGAACTCCGTACCCTGGATGTCCTGCGGCAGGCAAACCACCACGGCACCGGTTTCCACGGGGTCGGTGAGGACGCGCATGGCCTCCGGGAGCGTGGACAGCAACTGCGCAGGGTGCGTGATGCGGTCGAAGTAGCGGCTGACCGGGCGGAAGCAGTCGTTGGCGGACACGTCGCGTTCCACCGGGTGCTCGATCTGCTGCAGCACCGGGTCACCGAACCGGTTGTTGATGATGTCGGCCGGGAACAGCAGCACGGGGAGGCGGTTGGTGGTGGCCGTGGCGGCACCGGAGACCATGTTGGTGGATCCCGGGCCGGCGGAGGCCGTGCAAGCCAGGGTGGCGGCACGGTTGGAGGCCTTGGCGAAGCCGATGGCCGCATGGACCATGGATTGCTCGTTCTTGCCCTGGTAGTGCGGGAAGTCCACGCCGTACTCATCGATGCCCTGGGCCAGGCCCACGGAGTTGCCGTGCCCGAAGATGCCGTACATGCCGGCGATCAGGCGGCGTTGTTCGCCGTCGAGTTCGCTGTACTGGACCTGCAAATACTCGATGATCGCTTGTGCGACAGTGCGGCGGCGGACGGCCTTTTTATCGGCTGCGATATTGACCTCGGTGCCGATATCAGCAGCGGCTGTGCTAGTCATGCGTTCTCCTAAATTCGTAGGTGCGTCGGCATTTGCAAACCGATTCGCCCGAACATCAGGTTTTCACCGGGGAGAGGCAAAGTAGTGTCCCAGTTTGGGACGCGGCCACCTGTCCGGACACGAAAAAACAGCAGCCGACGGCGGTACGTTCGTACCGCCGTCGGCTGCTGTTGGTTTTTGCTTGTCTTAGTCGAAGCGGTAAGGCTCCTGCGGTCCCACGGAGGGCAGCGGCCGGGGCCGCTCGCAGGTGCTTTCGATCGCGATGTGCTTGCCCTGCTCCGAGGATGCCTCGAAGGCGAGGAGCACTTCCAGCACGTGGTAGGCAAAGTCGCCGCCCGTGCGGGGTTCCACGCCGTTGCGGATGGCGTAGCCGAATTCGGCCAGGCCGATGCCGCGGTAGGCGTCGTCCCGGTGGGTGATAGGCGTTTCGCGCCAGTCTCCGCCGCCGGGCGGCGTCATGTCCAGCGCGAGGTCGCCCGGCTCGCCGCGGCGCAGCACGGGAGCGCCGGAGAAGTGGTCCGGGTTCGGTGCGGCCAGGGAACCACCGGTGCCGTAGATCTCCAGGTGCGGCAGGTTGTGGTTCCAGATGTCCCAGCTGACGATCACCGTAGCTGTGGCGCCGGACTCAAAATCGAGGGTGCCCGTGACGTGCGTGGGGGTCTGGATCTGGATGACTTCGCCGTCCTTGCCCGGGCGGGGACGGGTTTCGGACGAACGCGGCGTGGTCGCGGAGACGCGGGAAACGGGGCCGAAGAAGTTCACCAGGTTGGTGATGAGGTACGGTCCGATGTCCAGCATGGGGCCAGCGCCGGGGCTGTAGAAGGGGTCCACGTTCGGGTGCCAGTGCTCGTAACCGCGGCAGGCGAAGGAGGCGAAAGCCGCAACAGGCTCACCGATCCAGCCGTCGTCGATGAGCTTGCGGCTGGTCTGCATGCCGGAGCCCAGGAAGGTGGTGGGCGCGGAGCCAACCTTGACGCCCGCTTCCCGTGCCGCGTCCAGGATCTCCTTCGCTTCCTCAAGGGAGGTGGCGAAGGGCTTCTCGGAGAGGACGTGCTTGCCGGCCGCGATGGCCTGCAGGGTCACCGGGGCATGCAGCTTGGGCGGCGTGAGGTTGAGGACGAGTTCCACGTCCTCGTCCGCCAGCAACTCGTCGGGGGTGAGTGCTTTGGGAACGTCGTACTCGGCGGCGCGCTTCCGCACGGCCTCGGGGTTCACATCCGCGAGCGCCACGATGTCGACGTCAGGGTGGACGCCGATCTTGTCCAGGTATTGGTTGAGGACGTTTCCGACGCCGATGATGCCGACTCGAATGGGTTCCATGTGAATCTCCGTTTAATGATGGTTGGAACATCCCGGGGCGAGGATACCTCGCCCCGGGATGTGTTGCGATAGCTGTCGTTTAGCCGGCCAGGCGTTCCTCGCGGGTCTTCGCCGTGGCTGCCTCGTCGATGGCACCATCGGTGATGACCACGCCGTAATGTGCCGCCGCTGCTTCGAGCGTCACGCGTGACTCCCGGTAGTCGTCGAGCACTGCCAGGACGTCGCGTTCCAACGGGTCGCCGTAGCCGCCACCGCCGGGGGTAATGGACACAACCTTTTCGCCCGACTGCAGGTCGTAGCGGCCCACCACGGGAATTTCACGACGTTCGCCGGTCTTGAGGTCTTCCACCCAGGCAGAGGGCTCTGCGCCGTCGTGGCCGCCGCGGACACCCTTCGGCGGGTTGATCTTGCCCTCGATGCCGTAGGTGAGGGTGACGCTCTCGCCGCGGGGCTCCATGGTGACGCGAGTGGCGAGTCCGCCGCGCTGGCGTCCGGCTCCGCCGGAGTCGGCCACCAGGGTGCGTTCGTGGACCAGGATCGGGTAGCGCTGCTCGTCCACTTCCACGCTGTCGTGGTACAGCAGGGCGCCACACACGGGGCGCTGGTAGGTGGGCCAGCCGTCAACGTACGGCGTTGCCGGGCCGCCGACGCCGCCCACCAGGATCTGGTTGACGTAGGGGTTGCCGTTGCGTTCGTCCGTACCGGAGATGACCGACTTGGCGGGTGCCTGGCCGGCCGCGCCCTCGGCGGTGCCGTAGCCGTCGTCGATCTGGGAGAAAGCGGCCTGGACGATGTTGACCACGCGGTCAGCGAGGTTCGTGGTGCCGGAAGAGCAGGAGTACGGGTGCTTGGGAACACCGACGGCGCAGCCGTCGCGCAGCAGCACCTCGACGCGGCGGAAGGTTCCGGCGTTGCTCGGCAGGTTCTCCGGGATGCCGGAGAGGATGCCGGCCAGCGCGGCGCCCGTGGCCGTTGCCTTGGTGAGGTTCAGGCCGTTGGGGAGGTTGTCCGGGTTGTCGCGCAGGTCGATCACCACCTTGCCCTGCTTGGGCTTCACCTCGAGGGTTGCCTGAAGCTGCACGCCCTCCGGGCCGGTACCGGGGAACGGATCGTGGGCGGAGGTGCCGTGGAGGACGTACTCGGGCAGCTTCTCGATCGCGCTGGCGGTGAGGCGCTCGGAGTAGTCGAACCAAGCGTCCACGAAGTCCACCAGGTCATCCACGCCGAACTTTTCAGCGAGTTCGTGGATGCGGCGCTCGGCGATGCGCGAGGCGCCGACGGAGGCCAGGTAGTCGCCGTACCACTGGTCCGGAACACGGATGCGGGACCGGCACATGCGGATGATGTCATCGATGTCCGTGTAGTCGCGCTGGATCCGCACGCAGGGGAAGATCAACGCGCCTTCCTCATACACGTCCCGCGCGGTGGCGAAGAACGTGGTGGGAAGCGAGTTGCCGCAGTCGGCCTGGTGGGCCTTGGTCACGGCGGTGAAGAGGTGGCGGCCCTGGATGAAGATGGGCACCAGGATCACGTGGTCCGCTGCGTGGGAGTTACCCATGTAGGGATCGTTGTGCAGGAACGCGTCGCCTTCGCGGATGTCCTTGTGCAGTTCCACCATGTCCTCGCCCAGCGGGCCGGCACCGAAGACGTGCACCGGCACACCTTCGGCCGCGGCGAGCAGCTGGTTGTCCGCGGTCAGCACGGCACAGGAGAAGTCGCGGGCCGTGTTGATCACGGACGAGCGGGCGGAGCGGAGCAGGCCGCTGGTCATCTCGCGGACAATGCCGTCGAATGCGTTGGCAAGGACCGAGAGCTTTACGGGATCGAATTCGCGGGTCACGGTTACGCCTCCTTACGGGTGAGGTAGATGTTGGATCGTTCATCGAGCGTCGCGTCCCATTCCGGCGGTACGACGATGGTGGTGGTGGGCTGGTCGATGACGGCCGGTCCCACGATCTTGTCGCGCGGAGCGAGCGTCACGCCGCGGTAGCGCTGGGTGCTGAAGGGTTCGCCACCGAAGACGATGCTGTCCGTGCGGTGGATTTCCGCGGTGCGGCTGAGTTCGCTTTCGGACTTGGTGTGCTCCGGACGCGGGATCTCCACGCGGACACCCCAGGTGATGATCTCCACGCGGCTGTCCGGATCGTGGGTGCCGTTGCGGCGGTCGTGCTCTTCGTGGAAGGCGCGCTCAATGATGCCTGCCGCGTCGCCGGAGGTGTCCGGGGCGGCGTCGAGGTAGACGCGCAGGTCCCAGGCCTGGCCGGGGTACCGGGCATCCACGAAGTAGGTGACCTTGGGCGCCTCGCCTACGCCATCGAAGCGCTTCACGAAGAGCTCAGCCTTGGCTGTCAGGTCCTCCACGGCGCGGGAGGCCGAACCGGCGTCGAAACTGCGGGTGTCGTTGTGCAGCGGGGAGAGGAACTCGGTGGCGATCGGGGCGCGGTGGGCGCCGTAGGCGGCCAAAACTCCGGCAGTCGCCGGGATGAGTACGGTGTCGGCTTCCAGGAGCCTGCCGATGATCGCTGCGACCATGGCGCCTGCGCCACCGCCGGCAACAATGAGCGCGCCCCGGGGATCAACGCCCTGTTCGAGGGCAGACTGGCGGATGGCAGTGGCCATGTGGTTGGCGGAGACATCCAGGATGGCCTGGGCTGCCTGCAGGGTGTCCATCTTCAACGGCCCGGCGATGCGGGTGTCGATGGCCTTGATGGCGGCCTCGCGGTTCAGGGTGAAGCCACCTTCGAAGCCCTCTGTGTCGAGGTAGCCGAGCGCCACGCAGGCGTCGGTGACGGTTGGTTCTTCGCCGCCGCGGCCGTAGGCTGCCGGACCGGGGGTACTGCGCGCACTCTGCGGGCCGACGCGGAGCAGCCCGCCGCCGTCGATCCATGCGATGCTGCCGCCACCGGCGCCGATGCTGGACACGGCGACGGAAGACAGGCCGGTGAGGTGACCGACGAACGGTTCGCCCAGCCAGGCTTCGCGGGTGTGGCGGACCACGCCATTCTCCACCAGGGACACATCGAAGGTGGTGCCGCCCATGTCGCAGACAACCACGGTGTCGTGGTCTGGAGCAGCCGCCGCGCCCACCAGCGGTGCCATGGACGGGCCGGAGTTCAGCAGCAGGACGGGGCGGTCCAGGACGTCGGCGACGTCGAGGACGGCACCTTCGGACGTCACTACCAGGAGGTCGCCCGCGAAGCCATATTCCTGGAGGTCCGAGCGGAGCTTGCCCAGGTGGTCGGCCATGAGCGGCTTCAGGGAAGCGTCGATCGAGGCTGCCGAGGAGCGGCGGTATTCGCGGATGGTGGGGTTGGCCGCGTTGGAGAGCGTGTAGGGAACGCCCGGGAGGATTTCCTTGATCAGCTCGGCAACCCGCTTTTCGTGGGCGTCGTTGATGATGGACCACAGGAAGGAAACGGCAACGGCTTCGATGCCCTGTTCCTTGAAGGAACCGAGGACTTCGCGGACCTGCTCTTCGTCCAGCTCCACCAGGACGTCGCCCTCGGCGGAGATGCGCTCGGTAATTTCGAAGGTCAGCTGGCGGGGAACGTAGGGCGGCGGGTAGGCAGCCTTGGAATCGAAGGCGTCGCGGCGGCCACCTTCGCGGAGCAGCAGGGTGTCGGCGAAACCGTCCGTGGTCAGCAGCGCTGTTTTGGCGACCTTGCCGGTGAGCACTGCGTTGGTGGCGTGGGTGGTGCCGTAGACAATGACGTCAGCGTTGCGCAGGACGTCGTCGCCGCTCCAGCCAACGGACTCGGCCGCGCGGCGAACCGAGGCTTCGAAGCCGGTGAACACGCGGTCGTAGGTGGTCAGCGCCTTGCCGACTGCCATGTCACCGCTGTTGGAACCGACCACGACGTCGGTAAAGGTACCGCCGGTGTCGACGGCGATGCGGTACCGGGCCTCGCCTGGTTGTGTTTGTACATCACTCATGGCTTCATTACTTTCGTAGAGCTTGCAGGGGGTTAGAGCTGGGGCTTGCCCACGGTGTTGCGGAGCAGGCCTACCTTGTCGATGTCGATTTCCACCGTGTCTCCCGGTTCCAGCCAGACAGGCGGGTTCCGCTTGGCACCGATGCCCTGCGGGGTTCCTGTGGCAATGACGTCGCCGGGTTCCAGGGTGAGGAAGCTTGAGAGGTAGGAGACGATCCGTGCGATCGGGAAGATCTGGTAGCTGGTGTTGGAACGCTGCACTTCGATGCCGTTCACGCGGGTGGTGAGGTCCAGGTTCTGGGGATCGCCCACTTCGTCCAGGGTGACCAAGGCCGGGCCCCACGGGGTTGACCTGTCAACGGCTTTACCTGCCAGCCACTGGGTGCCGCGGTATTGCAGGTCGCGGGCAGTGACATCGTTGAGCGGGGCAAGCGCGGCAACGTAGTTCAGCGCTTCTTCTTCGGTGACTTCGCTGGCCTTGCGCCCGATGACTACTGCCAGTTCGCCCTCGAAGTCGAGGTTTTCGCTGACCTTCGCACCGCCGATCTCTTCGTCGGGTCCCACCATGGTGGAGGCGAACTTGGCGAAGACGTCCGGGTACTCCGGGAACGCGCGGCCGGTCTCGGCGACGTGGTCCTTGTAGTTCAGGCCGATGCAGAGCACCTTGGAGGGGTTGGGCACCGGCGTGGTCAGGCGGACATCGGCCCGGGCACCCACGTGGGCTTCCGGATCCTGGCCGGCCAAGGCGCTGACCTCGGCGGAGATGGCCTCCAGCCGGTCACCGTAGAGTTCCAGGAATTCCCGGACGGACGTGGTGGCTCCGTGCACTGCCTCTTTGGAGCTTTGAAGGAGCAGTTCCAAGTCGTAGACGGTGTCATCAATCAGGACGCCGCCGCGGATCCCGGATTCGTGTTCGTAGGAAACGATCTTCATGGTTACTTGGCACCTTCCGTAGTGGGAGCGTCCGAGGCGACTGCCAGGACGGCGTCGGCCAGGCGGTCGGTAATATCGGCCACCACCTTTTCGTCCATGGGCGTGGACAGGGACAGCAGGTTGGCCGGGGAGCCGAGCAGGCCGCGCTCGTAGGAGGCCCACCACAACTTGTGCTGGGTGTGCTCGTCCACTTTCTCCGCACCCGCAGGAACCGCGCGGAGGAGCGAGCCACGGCCACGGATCTCCCAGCCGGCGTCGGCAATCCTGGCGTTGACCGTTTCGCGGGCGGTGTCACCCAACTGGTTCAGGCGCGTGACCTCATCCTCGGTGTAGAGGCGCAGGGCCACGGAACCGGCGGCCATGCTCACCGGGTTGCCGGAGAACGTTCCGCCGTGCGGCAGGCTGCCCGGACGGGTGGGGTCCACCTCGGCCATGAGCTCGGCCTTGCCGCAAACAGCACCAACGGGGAAACCGCCGCCGATGAGCTTTCCCGTGGTCAGCAGGTCCGGGGAAACTCCATACTCACCGCTGAAGCCGCTGTAGCCAAGACGGAGGCTGATGACCTCGTCGATGATCAGCACAATGCCGTAGCGGGTAGCCAGTTCCCGGGCGGTCCGGACGAACTCCTTATTGATCGTGAGGAGGCCGGCACGGTTGGGCAGCAGGTCCAGGATGATGGCGGCGTACGCGTCCGGAGCGGCTTCAACCGCCTGGCGCAGGAAGTCGACGTCGTTCAGCGGCACCGCGGTGACGTCGTCGATCACGCCGCGGGTCACGCCGCGCTGGTAGGACGGTCCGCCGGGAACCAGGGCAACCTCGGACGTTCCGTGGTAGCCGCCCTTGGTGACAATGACGCGTTCACGGCCGGTGCTGGCCCGGGCGATGCGGATCGCGGACATGACGGCCTCGGTGCCGGAATTCGCGAAGCGGACCTGGTCCAGTTCGGGAAGGCGGCCGAGCAGGAGTTCGGCGAGTTCCCATTCGTAAAGGTTCGGGATGCCCCAGCTCGCCCCGGTGGTGAGGGCCTTGGTGGCGGCCTCGGTAATTTCCGGGTGTGCGTTGCCGTGGATCAAGGAAGTGAAGTTGTTGTTCGCGTCGATCAGTTCACGGCCGCGGTCATCCCACACCCGGTAGCCCTCGCCCTTGATGGCGTAGGGGCTGGGAGCGCCGGTGTAGTACGTGGACCGGCCGTAACCGCCGGGCAGCAGCGGGAAACCGCGGGGCCCACGGCGCAGGTGCGGATCTTCCACAGGGTTCTGCAAGGCAGCGAGGTCTTCCAAATGGTTGGTGGTAGCCAAGTCAGGTTTCTCCAGTCTCTTCAGTTCACAAGTCGTTTCAGTTCACGCGTCTTTTCGGTTGACGAGGTCGATAAGTGGCTGGCCGGTGAGCGCAAGGCGGACCCGTTCCACTGCGCCGTCCTGCAGTGCGCCCGTCGACCGGTTGGAACGCCAGGCAATGTGCGGTGTGAGGATGGCGTTCGGCGCCGTGCGCAGGGGGTGATCGGCAGCGAGCGGCTCCTGCGCGAAGGTGTCGATCCCGGCGCCTGCGATGTGTCCGGAGACCAAGGCCTCGGCGAGCGCGGCCTCATCGATGAGCCCGCCGCGGGACACGTTGACGATCACGGTGCCCTTGCGCATCGAGGCGAGGACTCCGGTGGAGATGAGGTTCGCCGTGTCGTCGTTGAGCGGCAGGTGGAGGGAAACGACGTCGGAATTCTCCAGGATGTCCTCCAGGCCGGCCATCTCCACGAAGCTGTCCGTGACGAAGGGATCGTAGGCGCGGACCCGGGCGCCGACGGCCGAGTACATGCGGGCCACGTGCTGGCCGATGCGTCCCATGCCCAGGACGCCGACTTCCAGTTCGGAAAGGACTGGGGTGTCGTAGCCGATGGTTCCGGCCCAGCCGAGGTTGTCGATCGCTGCGTTGCCGGCGGGCAGGCGGCGGGCCAGCGCCAGGCCCATCGCGAAGGCGTGGGAGGCAACTTCCTCCGACGCCGTGCCGGGAACGATCGAGACCGGGATGCCCGCTTCGGTGGCCGCGGCAACGTCGATGTTGTCGTAGCCGATTCCGTACCTGATCACTGCGCGGCACTTGGCCATCAGCGGGAAGTCCGCCGCAGTGAGCTTGGCGTAGGGCGTGATCATCACAATGTCGGCTTCGGGAAGCCCTTCACGGAAGGCGTCAGTGTCTGCCGCGGGGTTGAGTGTGTAACCGAACTCCTCCGCGAGCGCGTGCTCACGGTCCAGGTCCGGGAAATGGTGAGGGGCCACAAGAATGGTTCCCTGGGCATCGCGGGTCATAGTCAGTCGTCCTGTTCGTGTTGGTACCCTCGGTCGCTGCCGGACACTCCTTGGACGGGTGCCGGTGTCGGGTGATTTCCAGTACAACGCGATATCGGTGAGGCCATCCGTGCCAGATCGAGACACCTCGGTGGGACACTGTCCCAGCGATCATGCGGGGCAGGGCGTTCCGCCGTCGTCCGCGCAAAGCGGCCACCCGCCGTCGGGCCTTCCTCCGCCCGAGGTTCGCCGGGCAACACAGGCGGCCACCCGCCGTCGGGCTTTCGTTTTTGGGCAGCGCGCACCAGCCGGCCCCTCAGGAGCTCGGCTGCTGCGTGACGCGTGGAATCAGAGGTCGAAGCCGCGGCTGCGGAAGTAATCCATGCGCCGGTACAGGGTGGAGCGGCCAATCTGCAGGGTTTCCGCGGCCAGGCTGCGGTTGCCTTTCGCCTCCTGCAGGGCAGTGCGCAGTTCGCTGAGTTCGGCGTCTTCGAGGCGCGATAGCCGGCCCTTCGTCAGGACACGATGGAATCCCTGGGGAAGGTCGTCGACTGTCACCTCGGCACCTTCTGCACGTTCGACGGCGTTGGAGACCACCGCGCGCAACTGGTCGATGTTCCGGGGCCAGTCGGCATGGGTCAGGGTAGTGATGAGCCTGCGGGACAACCGCCGCTCCCCCAGTTCTCCAGCGATGGCGTTGGCCAGTTGGGGGATGTCCTCGCGCCTGTTGCGCAAGGGCGCCACGGAGACCTCAAGGACATCGAAAGCCTCCGAAAGCAGGAGCGTGGCATCCGTGGGGCGGGTGACGGTGAAGATCAGTTTGGTGGTGGCGTTGCCGCGGAGGTTGCGGGCAATCTCGCTGGCTTCGTTCTGGGAGAGCTCATCGGCGTGTTCAACGATCAGCGTCGCGGGAAGCTCGGTGGCCACCCGGTGCAGGACATCCCTGAAGCTGGCGTTCCTGAGGTCTCCGTTGCGGGCATCCACCACCATCTGCCCGCCGCGCAGGGACGCGATGGCACCGGCGAGCCGCAGCTTCCCGCTGCCGAGCTCACCGATCATCACCACGGACCTGTCCTGGTCCACGGCTTTCCGGGCCAGGTTGAGGGTGCGTTTGAACTCCGTGCTGGTGCCGTCAACGTGCTTCAGCAGCCGTTCCGCGGTCCCCTGCGGAACAGAGGCCAACTGGAGTGGCGCGCTTGAGGGGGTGACGGCGCGGTCCTTGGCCGGGGCATGCGGCCGGACCACGACGATGGCCCCGACGTTCGCCGCGGACAGCGTCACAGGGGAAATCTCCAACGTGGACAAGCCTGGCCCTTGGAGCATGACTTCGCAGTTCATCTCGCGACCGGAGGACATCACAGCCTTGGCGTAACCGGAGACGATCGAGAAATCACTGTCTACCAGCGTCGCCGTCGCCGACGCGTTCTGGAGCGAGTTCTTGCCGTCGACGGCGATCACGGCCCGGTTGCCCCGCCTGCGCGAAATCCTGAGGTACTCGCTGAGGAGTGCCCGCTCCTTGGATGACGTACGGACCTCGATGTCCCGCTCGATCCGCGATGCAACGCCTTCCAGCATGAGCAGGGTGGACGACGGTTCCAGCGTGCTGACACGGTTTGCAGGGAGCGTCAGCCCGATCACGGCCCGCACACGGTTATGGAACGGGTCCCGGACCAAGGAAGCAAAGCACCAGTTGCCGCGCATGTCCTCACGGAAGTGTTCTTCCGGGGCAAGCCAGACGCCGCGCCCTTCTTCCAGGGCCAGGCCTTCGCCGTTGCTTCCGCAGCTCTCCTCCAGCAGGGAGTACCCGGCGGGGAACCCGTCATCCCGCAGGAAGTTGGCCTTGACCAGCACGCCGTTGGGGGCGGTGATGTTGACGTAGCCGCCTAGGTCGGCGGCCACTTCATCCAGCTTCTGCAGGTGCGGGCCGGCCGCAGCGATCGTGTACTCGTCTACCCGCCCTTCGTCGTAGAACCCGCGGTCGGCGAAGGCATCGACGCCCGCGGCACGGCTGCGGTACCAGGAGCGGGCGATCATGGGCCGGATTCCGCTGAGGTCGGCGTGCGGTTGCATGAGGAAAAGTTCGCGGACGCGGTTGGTTTCACGTGGGGTTTCGTTCGGCCACGGCGACAGTACTTCTGCAGACATTGGAGCAGGTTCTCCCTGTGTATGTGCGGTCAGGATGCCAGTGCCGGGCCGGTGCCGCCTGGCGTGGTCTTTCGCGGGCGCAGCCACCGGGGCAGCTTGGGACGGAATGCTTGCTCAGCCGACCACCCTTCTTGGGATAAGGCGTTGTCCTCCAGCGCCCGTGCGCCGATGTACGCGGCAACCATTCCGGAAAGACCGCTTCCGAGGATGACGTTGCTGTTCCGAGTGGCCCCCAGGCTCGTGTTTTCGGTGACCATTGCTTTTCTCTTCCCGCTCAAACGCTTTGAGATGCACCGGCAGCGGTACTGCCTGATGCCATTTCCAGCGTACCTAACTAACAGACGTTAGGGAAGAGTTTTCCTGCCTTCAAGCGAACAAAAGCTAACGACTGTTAGGATGGCCAATTATGAGCGACAGGTCCTACGAATCCGCCTCCCGCGCCTTCGAATCGCAACTGAAGGAATGGAACTGGACAGGCCAAAGGGCGGGCCGGCAGAACATCCTTGAAGCGTTCCTGGAGCTCGCCATAGCCAACGGATTCAATTCCGTTTCCATGCGGACCATCGCCAACGCCGTCAACATCAAGCCGCCGAGCCTCTACTCGCACTTCCCGGACGGCCGGGACGAGATCGTTGCCGAATCACTGCGCTGGCACTTCCACCGGTTCGGCGTCGCCCTGCTCGAAGCCGTTGCTCCGGCGGACAATGCGGAGGAGTTCTGGGATGCCATGGTCAAACTCCACTTCACCAGGCAGGTAAGGCTCCCGGAGAGCAATCTGTGGGATCTCCTGGTTGCCACAGACAGGATGGCGGGAGTCCTGCCCAAGGACCTGCGGGCCCAGGTTGATGACTGGGTCACCCTGCACGAGGAGATGTACATCGCGGCGGCGCGGGACATGGGCTGCCCCGACGCCGAGGAACACGTCCGGGTGGTGGCCACACTCCTTGAAGGTGCCACCCGCTGGGCCCCCCGCGATTGCACCGATGCCGAACTGGAGGTGTTGGCGGACCGCGCCGTCACGCTTTCACGGGCGATCCTGGCAGTGGATTTCCAGCGCGCAAGTAAGTAGGCATCGGGGCCACCGCCGCGGGCCGCCGCCGCGGGGCCCTAGCTTTCTTCTTCCCGGGCCTTCCGGGTGGCCCGTTCGTTGGCCTTCTGCAGTGCTTGAACCAGCTGCTCTTTGTCCATGGTGGAGCGGCCTTTGATGTCCAACTCCTTGGCCCGCTGGTACAGATGCGCCTTGCTTGCATTCGCATCCACTCCACCGGCCGTCGGCGCCGGGGTGTCAGGTCCGCCCGCCGCCCGGGCATCCGAGGGGCCGCGCTCCTCCTTCGGTTCCCAGTGGTCCCCCACCTTCTCATAGCTGTGCTTCAACGACGAGAAGGCCGTCTGCGCCGCCCGGCGCTGGTCGCCGTCGTAAGTTTCCATCGCAGCGTCGTACGTCTTCGCGAAGGTGTCTTGGGCCTTCTGGTCCGAACGACGGATCGTCGACGGCAACTCGCCCTTGAGCGCATGCCCGGCCTTACCGGTCTTTGGCATCGGACTCCCCTCCTTGTATCAGGTATGTGCGCCAGTCTAGGCGCGCCCTCCGATGCGCACGAGGCTCCGGCCGTGCGGTCGGAAAGACCACGACGGCGGCAGGCGCGTCCGCGGGTTTCGCCAGGTCGGGCGCTTGGCGCCGTAGTGATCGAGGGCGCGTTTGCGCGAGGCCGTCAGGTGAGCGCGGCCTTGATTTTCAGCAAGTGGGCCCGGCTCTCGTGAACTGCATCAGGGGCGTTGCGCTCGGTTATTGCTTGCAACAGGTCTGCGTGCACCTTGTGGTCTGCGTCGTCAGCGTGATTCTTTCTGATGTGGAGCAGTTCAATCATCGCGTGCCGGAGCCGCGGAGTGAACCCGTCGAACAATTCGGTGAGGATCGGGTTGTGGGCAGCTGCGACGATCGCGCGGTGAAAGGCGGTGTCCGCATCAACAAGCTGCACCGGGTCATCGCGTTGCTGATCACGGAGAGCAAGGGCGCGACGGATCGCGGATAGATCGGCCGGGGTACGGCGTTCTGCTGCCAGTGCTGCAGCTTCCGTCTCGATGGCAATGCGGGCTTCCACCACTGCGACGATATCGGCACGGCGAAGCACCTCATCCCACTCGTCCGAGACATCCAGCGCGGTGACGAAAACGCCCGCGCCCTGCCGTGAGTCGAGCACGCCACGCCCCGCCAGTTGACGGATGGCCTCGCGGACCGTGGAACGCCCGACGCCGAGCTGCGGGGCCAAGGTCGTTTCTCCGGGCAGCCTCTCGCCGAGCTTCCACTCCCCCGACTTCACCCGCTCAAGGAGGATTTCTGCGGCCTGATCTGCCAGCGAGACGCGCTTGACCTGCGCCATAAAAGTTTCCTTACTACTCAGCTTGTCTGAGGTGTTGTGTTACAGTCTACCCATGTTCTCCATCGAGTTCCTTCTTCTTCGCTGCCACGGCGGGGCCTGACCTAGACCGGCTCCCCTCCGTGGAGCTGAAGCATGCGCCGGTCCCTTGACTTGAACACGAAGGAAACCGACCGATGACAGCTTCAGCTTTCCCCCGCATCTCTACTCCCGCAGGCACAGTGCCCGGTTCTTCCCCAACGTGGAACCGGCAGCGTCACTCCCAGATGCCTTCCCACCGCTACTCCGACGTGTATTCGCGGGTCGACGTGCCGCTCACCGAACGTGACTGGCCGACTAAACGATTGACGGCCGCACCGCTGTGGGTTCCGGTTGATCTGCGGGATGGCAACCAGGCCCTTGCGGAGCCGATGAACCCTGCACGCAAGCGCCGCTTCTTCGAGCTGATGGTCGCGATGGGTTACAAGGAAATCGAGGTCGGCTACCCCTCGGCTTCCCAGACCGATTATGACTTCGTGCGCCTGATTGCTGACACGGACATCGCCCCGGAGGATGTCACCATCGTGGTCTTCACGCCTGCCCGGCGCGACCTCATCAAACGAACCGTTGAATCGATCAGGGGCATCCGCAACGACGTCGTTATCCATATGTACACCGCGACCGCACCGGCCTGGCGGAACATGGTGCTCGGATACAACCCCTCCGACCTGAAGGAACTCATCCTCAGCGGTGGACGGGACGTCCTCGAAGCCGCCGGCGATATGCCAAACGTCAGGTTCGAGTTCTCACCCGAGGTCTTCAACCTCACCGAGCCCCACTACGTGCTGGATGTCTGCAACGCGATGACCGAGCTTTGGGACGCCCGACCTGAGCGTCCCGTGATCCTCAACCTGCCTGCGACGGTCGAAATCGCGACGCCCAACGTGTATGCGGACCAGATCGAGTACATGCACAAGAACCTCGCCCGGCGCGACAGCGTCATCCTTTCCGTACACCCCCACAACGACCGTGGCACGGGGATCGCGTGCGCAGAGCTGGCAGTGCTTGCCGGCGCCCAGCGCGTCGAAGGCTGCATCTTCGGAAACGGAGAACGCACCGGCAATGTTGACATCGCTACATTGGCTTTGAACATGCACGCACAAGGCATCGACCCCATGATCGACTTCTCCGACATCGACGAGATCCGTCGCACGGTGGAATACTGCAACCGAATCGACGTGCACCCCAGGCATCCATACGTCGGCGACCTGGTGCACACGGCGTTCAGCGGTACCCACCAGGACGCCATCAAAAAGGGCTTCGCCGAACACCGTGCACGAGCCAAGGCCGAAGGGCGGGCTGAATCGGACATCGCATGGCAGGTTCCCTACCTGCCAATCGACCCGGCCGATCTTGGCCGCAGTTACGACGCCGTGATCCGCGTGAACTCCCAGTCCGGCAAGGGCGGCATTGCCTACCTGCTCGAAACCGAATACGGGATTGAACTGCCCAGGCGCCTGCAAATCGACTTCGCCCGACTCGTCCAGCAGCACACCGACGATTCCGGCGCCGAGATGACCGCCCCCGAAATCTGGGAGATCTTCCAGCGCAGCTACCTCAGCACCTCCGCCGTCGAACTCTGTGGCTACGACACCTCCGAGACCGCCGGCGAGGGCACCACCCGCCTCAGCCTCCGTATCCGAGGTGATGAGCACACAAGCACCCACACTGGAGTTGGCCCCGTCGAAGCCCTGACTGCGGCGCTGGCTGCGGAGGACATCCACATCGAAATCCTCAACCTGCACCAGACGAGCCTCGGCCATGGCAACGGCAGCGAAGCGCTCACGATCATCGAATACCGCCTCGACGGAGACGTCTCATGGGCCGCCGGACGCGCAGGATCAGTCTTGGCGGCGAGCATGGCAGCAGTGATAAGCGCTGCCGGCAGCTACTCGACGGTGACCATGACGGACGGCCAGCCGGAGGCTCCATCGGGTACGGGATCGGCGCGTTTGTCGGTCTGCACCTCGCCGGTGCCGTCCGTCGCGCGGGCCTTGACGTAATGGATGCCGGGCGTGGCGTCCCACTCGTAGGACCATTGCCGCCAGGTGATGGTGGACGCTTCGGCGGACAGCGTCGCTTCCACCCAGTCGCCGTCGTCGATCTGTACTTCGACCTTGGTGATGCCCCGGGTCTGGGCCCAGGCGGAACCGCCAACAGCGACCTTTCCTGCCGGTAGCTTCGCGAAGGATGCCGGGACGTCCACCCTTGCCATGGTCTTGATGGGTCCACGCTCGGACCAGCCCCGCTCGGTCCAGTACGCCTTGCTGTCCGCGAAGCGCGTCACCTCCAGGTCAACCACCCACTTGGTAGCCGAGACAAAACCGTACAGTCCGGGGACCACCATGCGGACCGGATAGCCGTGCTCCACCGGCAAGGGTTCGCCATTCATGCCGATGGCCAGCATGGCGTCCCGGTCATCCTCCTGGAGGACGTCCAAGGGAGTGGAGGCGCTGAAACCGTCGATGGAGCGGGAGAGGACCATGTCTGCTCCGTCCTTTGGCCGGGCTTTGGCCAAGACGTCGCGCAGGGGCATGCCCAGCCACTTCGCGTTGCCTACCAGCTTTCCGCCCACAGGGTTGGAGACACAGGTGAGGGTCACATGCGATTCGATCAGATCGGCGTCGAGCAGATCCTGGAAAGTCAGCGTGATTTCTTCTTCGACCATTCCATGGACCCGTAGTGCCCAGTCTTCGATGTTGACCTCGGGAACACTCAACGCCGTGTCGATCCGGTAAAAATCCTTGTTTGGCGTCAACCACGGATAGACGCCCTTCACCGGGGACTGCACATCCGCGGGTACCGCAGCCGCAGCCCTGCGAGGGGCCGGAAGCTTGAGTGCGTCCCGGGCTTGGGCGATGTTGTTCCGCGCCGCACTCAGCAACCGGCCACCGGTGGCGGCGATACCAGCCGCGACAGCGGCCACCCCGGCAGCGGCGAAGAAACGACGGCGGCTGGTGACGGCCGACTCAGCCGTCCCGTCGGCGTCGGCTGCCATGTCCGCAGGGATCTCCGGCCAGGCCTTCAACCGCCACAACGGCCGGAGAAGCAGGCGCAGCACCACCAGCCCGGCCACTGTTCCCGCCACCGACGGGATGGCGTCCAAGGGTTGCACGCCGGCCCGGGTCAGGACACAAGCAACAATCACCGCGCCCATGAACAGCACGCCCAGGACGCCGAGAGCCCACTTCCGGTAAGCGACGACGCCGAGCACGCAGGCAAGGACCGCGATGGTCAAGCCCATCCCGACGAAGAGGGCAGCCTTGTCGTTCGTACCGAACGTCGCGATCGCGAAGTCCTTCAACCACGGCGGCGTGAAATCAATGAACGTAGACCCCAGGGCAAAAAAGGGCGTTGCCCTGGCGGTGAAGAACGCACCCACCAACTCCGCGACGGCCAGTACGACGGCGGCCGAGACCACCCCTGCCAACGCTGCCATACCCCTGGCGCCCCTGATACTGCGGCTGTGCTTCATCATGTAGATGATTCGGAGCCACCCGGTGGAGGGATCGGTCAGACTTGGCTCAAGCCCTCTTTAGTGCGCTGCTTTCTTCTTTCCGAACGGCAGCACGCGCGACACCGCTTGGACTACAACCATGACGACCGAACCCCAGATGATGCCGAGTACGGCCGAGCACAGCGTATTGACCAACCACGCCAGCGCGCCGCCCACGGCCGGGATTCCCGCAATGGGTGATTCCAGCGCATGGACCAGGTCATAAGGCAGGTGCCAGCCAAGGTCGTGGGCGGCCTGCAGCAGGATATGGCCACCTACCCAGAGCATCGCGATCGTCCCGACGACGGTGATCACGGAGAGCACTTTCGGCATGGCGGCGACCAGCAGTCGCCCGGTCCTCTGCGTTGCCGGAGAGTCTTTGGTGGTCAGGTGAAGCCCTATATCGTCCATCTTGACGATGAGTGCCACGGCCCCGTACACGGCCGCGGTGATAATGATGGCCACGACAACCAGGATGAACGCCCGGACCCACAAGGACTCGCTGGCTACTTCATTCAACGCGATGACCATGATCTCGCAGGAGAGGATGAAGTCGGTGGTGATTGCGCCTCGCGTGACCTTGGCTTCCGCTTCGGGTCCTCGGTCCACGGCCGGGCCGTGACCCTCCTCGGAGTGTCCCCGAAGCTTGTGCCAGACCTTCTCGGCACCCTCATAACAAAGGTAGGTGCCACCCAGCAGAAGGATCACCGGAATGATCCCGGGGACAAAAGTGCTCACCAACAGCAGCGCCGGCAGGATGACCAGCAGCTTGTTCCTCAGCGACCCCCAAAAGATCTTCCGGATCATGGGCAGTTCCCGGGACGGGTCCGCTCCGGACACATACTGCGGGGTCACCGCGGCGTCATCGATGACGACGCCGGCAGCCTTGGCACCCGCTTTCGCGGCACCGGCCGCCACATCATCGACAGACGCGGCCGCCAGTCGAGCCAGGGCAGCGACATCATCCAACAGCGCTACGAGGCCTCCGCTCACAGTTCACCTCCATCCCGCACGGGTAGGTGCAGGCAGGCGTGATTGTCCGGGGCGGGGAGCACGATTGGCATGCTGAAAGTCTACGGTCTCCTGGTCGGGAGCAGGCAGATGCCGTTCGCTGGTGGGTTGTTCAGGTGCCCGGCTGGCACGGACACGTGCCTCAATAGATAAATGGCGGGTGTGGAGAAGGTCCACACCCGCCACCCCCCAATGGCTTTCCGGTCAACGGGAGTTGATGAGTTCCCGGGTGGCCCTCTGTGTATCGAGGCCCACCACGGTGAACTCGCCAATCACCGTGGTCCCGTCTGCTTCGTAGACGGGGATTGACCGGTCAGCGCGTCCCTCGGTTTCCATCCATGTGATGGCGTCCTCGGGAGTCCTGAAATGTCGTGAAGCTGATGTGCCGTTGGCGACGTCGAGTTCGGCTTTGGACACGTAGCCTTTCGTGCCGTCCGCTGTGACAGCGGCGATGAGGTCCGGCTCCGTTTCCGGCGAGACGGAATCAACGACGGAACCGTAGGTGTTGCCCGCGGCGTTCTTCGGATACTCCGGTGCGGGCTTCGTCGGGGATGCCGCACTGGAGGGGACCAAACCGCCTGCCGCGGCGGCCGCCATGGAAGCACCCGCCCCCAGCCCGAGCACTGCGCATAAACCCACGGCCACGACGAAGCCCCGCGTGGACATTGTTTGGAATTTCATGATCCCCCCTTTAGTAATTTCCTTGAAGAATGGTCGCGGATGTGTAGAAATCGTTGTAGCCGGAGCCGTTCCAGCCCCGGGCTACGCCCCAGCTGTACCAGTTATAGGGCTGGTACCTGTAGCACGAATAGGATTCAGCCAGGCTCCCCTGCGAGGGGTTGTAGGAATTCACGCCTTCGCAGCTCAGATAGTTATCCGAGGTAAAAAGACGCCCCCTGGCTCCAGCCCACCCAGCGTACGTACCCCCACCGGTGAAGGAACTCCGGGTACTGGCCAACGCATACGAGGCGGGCTGCGTGTAGACCGTGGGATACGTGTCGTACCAGTGACCTGCCACGTAGTACTGGGCCATGGAGCCGTTCACGGCCCCGTAGGCGAAGGCCGCCTGGGCTCCGAACATCACAGAAAATGCGGCAACAAAAGTCGCGATCATTATCGCTATGCGCTTGCGTAATTGCGCAGAAAAGCGACGATTGCCAACCCTCTTGGAGTTATTCATTTCCCCCGCCTGATAGATACTAAAAATGACGACGCCAGCCTATAGTTAAGGCTGTTGATTGGCTATCACTAAATATCCAGGACGGGTAATTTTCTGAATGTTACACATTGCTCGTCCGTATCATCCGGGGGCCATGAATACACCTACCTGGGTGGTGCCATCGCTGAGGTACACGGGGATTTCCCGTTGGGGTTTGGGCAGGTTCTTGGCTGCTTCCTCCGGGCTTGCCGGATCGGTCCCTTTCATCTGGTTCGTGTAGGCGTACCCGGCGGCTCCGTTGGTGGCGATGACGGCGATCAGGTCAGGTGCTCCACGCCCTGGCACCTCAACGCCGTAGGTCTCGCCCTTCGCGTTGACCTTCCACTCCGTGGGCACCTGGGAGATGTAGGTCCCGGTGATCTGCCACATGTTTCCCGGATCGGTGGTGATGGTCACCCCGCGCGTGGACGGGTCGACGGGTACCACGTACTTGGACCAGGCGCCGTGCGTTCCCAGGTCGGCTGCCGTGCAGGAAACGTTGGCGCCATCAGGGAAAATGAATGTACCGGCGGTGAGGCAGGTCAGTTCCACCTCAATACCCGTCGTTCCTTCGGGCGCCGGCCCCAGATCAGCCGTTGCCGTACCGCTGTAAACAGCGGTCGAAGGGGAAGCCAGGACCGTGGTGGCGGGCACGCCAGGCAGGCTGAAGAATCCAGCGGCGGCCGCGCCCACACCACCGAGCATTCCTGCTCCGGCCAAGGCGCCGGCGAGCAACAGAGCCCAGCGTTTGCGGGGTTTCTGTTGGGAGCTGTTGCGAACCTGTTCAAGGAGTACTTCCCGGAGCGCCCGGTCGAACTGCGGATCAATGCGCACATCGTTCATGACGGATCTCCTTTCAGGGCTGATGCATAAGCAGTGTGAAGTGAGCCCGGCAGGGCAGCCTTCAGCTTCTGGCGGGCACGGTGCATCCGGACCCTGGCCGCCCCATGGGAAAGACCAAGCGCCTCAGCTGCCGCCGGCAGCGGCAATTCTTCGAAGACGACAAGACTGACCAGCTTCAGGTCCAGTGGCTTCAAGACCGCCAACGCCTGGGCGACTTCCTCGTTCATGGAAGAGGCGAGGCTCGAATGCGCCGGGTCCAGATGGGCGTCGGCTTCACTGCGGCGGGGAATCGCGGCCAGCAGCCTTCGATGGCGGGCCTTGGCCCGCTGAAGGTTCCTCGCCGTGTTCGTCGTGGTCACCAACAACCACGGCAGGATCGAGCCGTCAACGAGTTTCACGCTCTCCCGGCGCCGCCATAACTCGAGGAAAGCGGACGCCGTCGTGTCCTCGGCGTCCTGAGACCCGCCCGCCAGGCGATAGGCATGACGAAAGACGCGGTCACGGTGCCGGTCATACAACAGACCGAACGCCTCCGCGTCACCCTTCAGGCTCTTCGCCCAAAGGATGCCATCCCCCGGCTGAACGTCCTCCATGCCCTGTATTGTCCGGGACACCCCGGATAGTTACAGATCGGAAGAAATTTTTCTCGAAACTCTTCTGCACCACGAACGTAGAACCAGTCGCGGGTCTTGCGACGCCTGGATATCTGTGCGTTGTGTGGCGACTGTGACTGATGGGGCTTGAGGCAGTCTTGAGGTTTTCCTGACGCGGTGCTGTGGGTTTGCAGCGTTCTGTCTTGAGGTGGGGCCGTCAGAGTATTTCTTGTCAGCCAGTAAGGCTGGAAACAAGGAATCGGCCGTCCGGGGAAACGGTGGCCACTTTGAAAAGGACACTGATTCACATGGCCATCAGCCTCAAGACCACTTCCGGCAAGATCCTCGCCTCCGTCGCCCTGGTCGGCACCGCGGCCGCCGTCGCCGGGATGGGCACCTATGGTGCGTTCACTTCCTCCACCTCCGCTTCCCAGGCCGTGACCGCCGGGACCGTGACCATCGCCCTGGGCACCGGGGCATCGAACACCCTGAACGTCCCGGTCGCGGGCCTGCTGCCCGGTGACAAGGTCGAAAAGCTCGTCACCCTGGCCAACACCGGCAACTCGGACCTGAACAACGTCACCCTCACCACCTCCGCCGGCGCCACCGGATCCCTCCTGACCACCGACACGACCAATGGTTTGCAGCTGACCATCGAGAACTGCTCCGTGCCCTGGACCGGTACCGCTGCCCCGTACACCTGCGCAGGGACCAAGACCACCGTGCTGGCCTCGGCCCCGGTGATCGGCGCGAACAAAGTCCTGAACAACCTGACCTCCCTGACCTCGGCCAAGACCGACAACCTCAAAGTCACCACCGCGTTCCCCACCACCGCGGACAACACCTTCCAAGGCGCCACCTCCACCATCGCCTTCTCCTTCACCGGCACCCAACGCACCGAAACCGTCAAGTAACCACCCCGCATCCAGCTCGGTTACCTGCAGGGAGTAGTCATGAACAGCGCTTCAGAACTCAGCCACCGCATCCGGGTGGCCCATGGCCAGGTCGTGGACGACGTTATGCGGGAACTCAGGTTCTGCACACCCGGGCCGACTGGGATCCACGCAGCCCGACGGCTGGGCCGGATCGGCCCGGTGCCCTCGGTGACAGGTGCGGGAACCAACCTCACCGTTGTGGCAGATCTTGAGGACGTGCGGCGGTTCAGTCCGTCCCCGGAAGTGAGTGGCTGTTGCGTGACCATCGGCATGGCCGGGCACCGCCGCCAAACCGGCACCCTGGCAACACTGGTCCCCACGGAATGCGAGGCGTGGGTGGAGGCAATCCTCGGTCATCAATGGATGCCCCACGTCTACCGGGTGGAACCCCACCGGAAGGGCATGTACTACCGCGTGTTCCTTGATCACACCCAAACCCCGGTGAGCAAACCCGTCCAGGTCCCTGACGACTCCGTCGAGCTGCTGCACAGCCAACAACTCCGAAGTCTCTGAACCGCGACCACAGCCAAGGTACTCCTGCCGCGTTGTCTTCATCCTGTTTCTTGTTATCTCTGACCATTCCCTGAACGCCTCGACTGTTCTTGAGCGGACCTTGAGTGTTCACCCCGGTCTTTCCTGAGCCTGACCGGACACACTGGAAACGAAGCAAAAGAGCAGCACCCCGGGGGACGGAAAACGCATGCACGGCAAGAGCATCATCTGGCAGATACCAGCCATCATCCTCGCCGCAGTGTTTCTGATCATGGGTGTGCAGCTGTCACCGGCCCACGCGAAGTTCAACGACACCGAAACCGGAGCCACGGCTGTCACCGCGGCCCGCATCCCGGCCCCCGCAGCGAACACGGTCACCGTCACGAAGTCCTGCGACTCCTTCCTCTGGTTCGGCCAGGTGAAAATCAGCGTCGGCGCCTTCACCAACGTTGCCTACGCGAACTACCACGAGCTGAAAATCATCGACCCGGACGGCGTTGTCCAATTCACCGGCGATCTGAGCAAAACAGCCGGGAAGTCCTACAACTCCGGAGTCCAGAACGCCAGCAACCTCACCGGCACCTGGACCTACCAAATCCGCGGCTATTACAAAGTCCCCAACTCCACGAACACCTGGATCGGCCAACCCCTCACCGGAACCCTGAACTGCCCCTGACTCCAATCACCACCCCACCCTGGGACGGCCGAATGGACTGTCCTGATTGGCTCGCCGGACGATTCCCGCCAGCTTGACGGAATATCCGTTATCGGCGTTCCAAGGCGAGGCGTCATTAGACGAGAGAATCGCGCATTAAACGATAGTTAGCCGTGCCGGCTATTTTGCTGCGGGAAGCGCCCCCGGCGGGTCCTGGCGGCCGCATAGGCGTTCCCGGCGGCCACCGAAGTCGGAGTATCAAAGATGCTCCCGCGCCGAGCAAGTATGCCCACTGCGTTTACGGGCTAGCGGAGCTCTAGCCTGGTGCGTCTTGAGCATTCTGGAAGGCGCCCGGCGTGATCTATATGCCCCGACGGTTATGATCGGGCGATTAAAGGCTGACTCGCAGGGCACTTGCTGCAACGAGCTGGTGCGTATAAGTGTGCTGTGGGTTCCTGAGTACTTCGGCTGTCTGCCCATGTTCCACGATGTTTCCTTTGTAGAGCACAACAAGTTCGGTTGTGAGATGCTGCACGACGGCTAGGTCGTGAGAGATGATCACTAGGCCTTGGGTGCCCTCAAGTTCAAGGAGCAGGTTGAGAATCTGGGCTTGAACCGACAGATCGAGTGCGGAAGTGGGTTCGTCAGCCAACCCGTGTCTGCCATCCATGTATCGGAAGCAGCTTCTGCGTTTGAAGGCATCGCCGAATACACCACCACCTAATACATCGTCATCGCAGACCACTACGCGGGCAGATAGCGGCCGGAACTGCAACCTACTAGTCGAGTAAGTGAAACTTCCTCTAAAGCGCAAGGACAACAACCTGGGAGGTTTCGGAGAACGTCACGTTGATCCACTCCGGCCCAAGTCAGAGCACAACTCAAAGAACTGCAACGTCCTACGGGTTAGCCGGCACTGCTGAAGTTGAGTGGTTAACCTTGACCGGCTCGACGTCGCCGAAGCCGTCACTGCCTCCACTATTGGCATCTATAAAGAAGTCGATGCCACCCTCACTCTCGCCCCAACCGGGAGCTGTGCACGGTCGTTCGATCTGGGCTACGACGATGTGGTGGATCAGGTAAGGAGTTGTGGATGACGGAGGCCCCCGCGAGTCGGTTCAAAATCCCTGTCCGCTCAAGTTTGCGATGCTAAGCAGAATTACCAGCGTGCCCGGTGTCCCTAACTGACTCATTGCGTTCGGGTAAGCGTGATGCGTGGCGTGGCGATGAAGCTCTTGCTGAAGAAACCTTAACGTTTGCTTGGGACACTGTGTTCGTCTACACGAGGACTTCGCCTATGTCCGCAGCGTGGTGACGCAGTTCCGTGGCAAGGTTTTCGATTCTTTCGTCATTGATCCTGTCCCTGGGGACGGACAGAGCCAAGGAGGCGACCAGTCGCCTGGCGCGGTCGAAGATGGGAACGGCTACCCCGCAGACGCCGTCTTGGGCTTCTCCGCGGTTTACGGCGAAGCCCTGCCTGCGGATCATTTCGATTTCCGGTTCGAAGGCTTCCCAGCGTGTCTGGGTGAAGTCGGTAAATCGGGGCAAACCCCGGGAATACATGGCGCGAAGCTGGTCACCGGGCAAAGCGGCGAGCAACGCTTTGCCGCCTGCCGTAGCGTGCGCCGGGTAGAGGGCGCCGATGGCTGTGGCCACACGCACTGCCTGTGGACTCCCCACGCCGTCGATGATGCGGGCGCTGCCTCCTTCGAGCACGAAAAGATGAACGGTCTCCCCAGTCGAGGCCCCCAGTTCCTCCATGAAAACGTGCGCCTTCTTGCGGACGTCAATGTCCCCGACTGCGGCAATACCGATGGACACCAGCACCCTGCCGGTCCGGTAACCCCGGTTGAAGGAGTCTTTGCGGACGAATCCTTCCTGTTCGAGGGTGTTCAGCAGCCTGTGGACGGTGGATCGTCCCAAGCCCAGGAGCTCCGTCGCCGTCATGGGCTGCTCTCTCCCCGGCCGTTTCCACACCTCGCCCGCTTTTGATCCTGCGAAGAACCCAGACCGATCCTGCCAACGCTGCAGCGGTGGCGGGCATCGCCCAGTCCGGTATGTCCCGGCTGACAGACAACGTCCAGGCTTCCAGGTCCGCCTGCCGGGCCGCCGAGAGGATTCCGCCCAGCGTGTTGGTCCCATCGGTCATCACCAGGAACACTCCCAAAGCGATGCCCAGCAGGCCGCCGAGGACACCGGACCAGGTGTTGGTCCACGGACCGATGCGGATCCCCCGTGGCCGTGCGATGGATTTGGCCCAGGGCGTTCGCTGCCAGGAAAGGGAAAGGACCACCAGCGGAAGCGCCAAGCCCAGGGCAAAGACGGCCAACAGGATCCCGCCGGAGACAGCATCTCCGCCGAGCGCGGCAAGAGCCAGAACGGATCCGAGCACCGGGCCGGCGCAGCTGCTCGCCAACCCGTACACGGTACCCAACAAGTACACCGACAGCGTGGACGTGGTGCCTGCAGCGGTCATGCCCAACACCGGCAACGACAGCCCGCTCAGTTGCAGGACCCCAAGGCAGATCACGGCGATGGACACGCCACGGACGAGTCCCCCGCGGTGCTCGCTGAGGAAGGCTCCACTCGTTCCGGCCAGAATGCCCAGCGGAACCAAGGTGGTCACAAGGCCCAGATAGAAGACCCCCGTGCGTTGCAGGAGTCTTGCTGGGTTTGTGAAGGCGTAAGAGAAAAAGGACGGCAGGATCATCGCCGAACACGGACTGAGCAATGCCAGAACTCCCCCTAGGAAAGCCCCGGCCACGGTAACCGTCATTTCGTTTCGGCGGCCTGCAAGGCTTCGTCAAGAACCTGTTTGAAGACCTCCACCGGCTGGGCCCCCGAAAGGACCCTGTCGTCGGCGAGGAACAGGGGCACACCCGTAACGCCGAGCCTGCGCGCATCGGTCGTGGAGGCAAGTACTGCCTGGCGCAAGGCCTCACTTCCCAGATCGGCTTCGAAGCGGTCCAAGTCCGGGACACCGGCCGTGCGGGCAAACTCGATGAGCTTCTCCCGTGGCAGGTCAGGGTGCTCATGGCCCTCAGCCGCGCCGTACAAGGTCGTCAGGTAGGCATGGAACCGTCCCTGCGCGGCCGCCGCACGGATCCCCGTGCCCGCGCTGACGGACTGTTCACCGAACATCGCGACATCGCGGAACTCGAAACGGACCTTGCCGCTGTCCACATAGTCCTTCAGCAACGTCGGCAGCGTCTCCTGCGTGAACAAGGCACAGTACGGGCAACGCGGGTCCGCCCATTCGATGAGAACAACCGGGGCATCCTTGGAACCGATCACCAGCGGATTTCCCGGGTCGGCTGCCACCACGGCGCCTGCCTCCGATGATGGCGATCCCATGGACGCCTCATTCCGGGTCTGCCCTCGAAAGGCCATGAAGAGAATGAGCGCCGCAGTCAGAGCCGCGGCAGCGGCGTAGAGGATCCAGCGCGCCCTGAAGCGTCTCTTCGGCGGCATCGCGGCGCCCTGACCAGCCTTCTTATTCAACATGCCAACTAGGATACATGTTGGATGCAACAAGACACTCCGGCTCTGGCCCGCGTTGGTCACGGGCGGCGGCGCTCTGAACCGATGCCCATCACGGGCTATCGGCCAGCGGGCGCCAGTCCACGCGCCGGCGCGGGGCGTTTCCTTCAGGATCCGCTGCTCGTATGCCCCCGGAGGGTCAGGATGAAGATCGGGATCAAGGCGGCGACTGCGAGGACGGCCAGCGTGGAGAAGTTGCTGAGGGCCAGGAGCGGTCCAGCGCCGAATGCGGCGGCGGCGCCGCAGAGGTTGGAGATGGCGTCGACGCCGCCCTGGGATGAGGCCCGCGTCTGGGCCGAGACGACCATGCTGAACAGCGCCGAAGCTGCGACATTCATCAGTGACCAGCCCAGCCCGAGGAGGATCAGCGAGGTGATGATCCAGGTGGTGTCGTGGGGCTGGAGGGCTGCGATGGACAATGATGCCGCGAAGACCCAGATGCCCGCCCCGATGGTCAGCCTGTGCCCGAGACGGTCCGCCATAAGCCCGACGGCCGGGGCGAACGCGTACATTCCCAGGATGTGAAGGCTGATGGTGATGCCGACCAGCGTGATGGAGCCGCCCTGGTGGGTCATGTGCACCGGCGTCATGGTCATGATGGCAACCATGACGATTTGTGCGCTGAGGATCGCGATGACCGCGTAGCGTGCTGAGCGATTGATCCTGAGCTCGGCGAGGATCAGCCGGATTTTGCTGTTCTTCCGGCCCTGGGAAGGTGCAGCAGCAGAGTCGGCCTGGAGGACGGCGAGCGGGTCGGGCCGAAGCCAGACGAACACCAGGACCCCGGCGATGGCCAGGCAAACGGCCGCGATGAGGAACGCGCTGGCGTAGACGGTCAGGCCGGTCCGTTCGCTGATGAATTCTCCGGGGATCCCCAGGTTGGGCCCGAGCACGGAGCCAATGGTTCCCACCCACACGATCAGGGCCAGCGCCCTGCCTTTGTGGTGGGGTTTGGCCAGATCGGTAGCGGCGAAGCGTGCCTGAAGGCTTACGGCAGAACCGGCGCCAATGAGCAGCAGTCCGACGAAGAGCAGCACCACGTGGCTGACCTGCGCAGCGACCACAAGGATGGCACTGCCAGCAGCGGCAGTCCACCAGCCGCTGGAGAGAGCGAAGCGGCGCCCGAAGCGGGCGGCCAGATTGCCCAGCGGCAGGCCCAGCAGCGCCGCGCCGAGGGTGCTTGCCGTCCGGGCGAGCCCTGCCCACGCCTCGTTGTCGGTCACCTGGCTGGCCAGGAGGATGCCGATGGACGGCGCGATGCCCACTCCCACCGTGCCCACTATCTGCATGAGGACCAGCACGCGCATGGTTCTGCGTTGCAGTTCATCATGGGTCGGCGCAGTGGTGGACGGGCTCTGCAGGCCAGTGCCGGGTTGGAGGTGAGTCAAAACGAGTCCTATGGTTCCAGGGCCAGCCGGGTGGCCGGGCGGTGAGCGGGAACTGCGGCTCCGCTTGCACGGCGCGTACAGCGGATATCGACGCCAAACGCAGACTTCCACATCTAGGATACAAGATGCATCCCAGTGGTATTGGTGTGCTGTTCTTCGGTAGGCTGGACACCACGTGAATGCATGGTGTTTTGGCTGCGGCCGGGAGGAGCGTGGCAAATGTCCGGTGAGGGTGGTGGCACCAGCGCGGCTGAGCGTGCCTATCAAGTGATCAGGGATTGCATCGTTGATGGAACCCACCAACCCGGCACAATGCTGGGTGAAGCTCCGCTGGCGGCGTCGCTGGGGATGAGCCGCACCCCGGTACGTGTCGCCCTGGCCCGCCTGCAGGACGAGGGGTGGATCACGGTGTATCCGAAGCGGGGGGCCTTGGTCCAGGGAGTCAGCGAACGCACGGTAGTCGAGCTCGCCGATGCCCGTTTCGTCCTGGAGACAACAGCTGTCGACAGGGCCCCGGAGGCGCTGCGGCGAAGCTTGGCGGAAGCATTGCAGGACTCTGTCGACAGGCAGCGGGAAGCGTTCGCTGCCGGCGATGTCCGCCGGTTCATCGGCCTGACACTGGCCTTCCATCGGGGCATTGTCGAGGCCGGTGGCAGCGGAGTGCTGCTGGAGCTGTACGACCGGTTGTCAGACCGTCACCGTTTTGTCCTGTTCGCCGCCGGGACCAGGCTGCTGGAGCGGTGCATGGACATCATCGACGAACATGAGGCCTTGGTGGAGAACCTCCGTAACGGCAACGCGGCCGCCTTCGCAGAGGTCCTGCGCGGGCATATCGGCGAGATCTCCACGGCCCCCGTGGGCACACCGGCCCATCTCTCCTACGGGCCACGGCACATCCAGGACGACTTGCAACGATAAGGGGAAGTTATGAGCCCATTTCCGTATCGGGGCTACTGACTGTGCCGGATTCCTTCTACATTTCTGTCAGAGCAGCTGGCGACCGCCGCTACCTGCACCAATGAAAGGAACCTTCATGGCCTATCTGGAAATCACCCTCGACATTGCCGAAGAAAACCGCCCGGCTGCAGCTGCCGTCTACGAGAAGTACAAGCAGCCGTTCCTGGAGAGCATCGGCGGCGCGCAGAGCAAGGAGCTGCTCATCAGGGAAGATGACGTCCAGGTCCTCCACGGATTCGGGAGCGTCGCGTGCGCCCAGTCCTACCTCGGCAGCGAACTGTTCAACCAGGATGTCGTCACCGCCCTGGAGCCCTACCTGAAAAGCGCTCCCGAAGTGCGCATCTACGACAGCATCTAGCCGACACCCACATTCCCGGCCACGGTACTGCCCGAAGCATGGGACAGCACAGTGCCGAGTATTGCGGCCGGGAGTCTGCAGGGCGGGGAACCCGAGCTACGGTCCGGGCTGAGCCGCCGGTTCCACCCATGCCGTGCCCGCCGCGGCATGGGGCAGGTGCGTGATGTGTGAGGCGAGGTCTTCGAGTTCGGCTGCCAGGGGGGATCTGGGGTCCCAGACGGCTTCATAGAAGATTTCGACTTCCTGGTCCTGGTCGAGCAGGGGCCGGCGGGCCGTGTCGGGGTTGGTCAGTTTTGACTGCGGCAGCAGCGCGGTCCCCAACCCGAGGTCGGCCCACTGTTCAAGCATCCGGTAGCTCGAGGCTTCCCCTGGATAGGTGTTCAGGGGAAGTTCCCGGGAACTGAAAAGATCCCGGGTGAACGTTGTCAGGCCACAGGCGTTGGGAACGAGGATCAAGGATCTTATGCCGATGTCGCTGACCTGGATCGGCCCGGTGGCGCCGTCATTTCGGCCTTCGACGATCACCATCGGTTCGGAATCGACAATGCGGTGGGTGTACCGGGGCAGGGGCAGGACCGAGGGGATCAGGATGATGTCCAGTTCCTCGGCCAGCAGCGCATCGTGGAGTTCGTCCATGTTGGCCTCTCGAAGTACCAGCGTCCGCGTAGCCGGTGCGTCCGCGTGCCGGCACACGGCATTGTAGGCCGCAGCAATCAGCCGGGGGTTGATCAGCGGCGAGACGCCCATCCGGATACTGTCGCTGCCGCGGTTGCTCCACCGACCGGCTTCAGCAGCGATCTTGTCCACCGCGGCCACAGCCTGGTCGATCAGCGGCAGAAGATGGGAACCGAAGGCTGTCGGGCTAACCCCACGCGGTAAGCGTTCGAACAACCTCTCCCCCAGTTGTTCCTCCAACTTCGCCACACCATTGGACAACGCCGGCTGTGTGACCCCGTAAGCGCGCGCGGCGGCGCTGAAGGAACGGGTTTCCGTCACTGCCTGCACATACCGAAGGTTCTCTATCGCCCACCGCTCAGCCATAACAAAAGGCTATCGCATTATTCAGGACAGTCGCCTTCCGGGGAAGGCGCCCCACTGCATACCCTCATTCCTTGGGCGTCCGCCCGGCGCCCATGGACCGACTTGATTGGAGCACTGATGGCAGACACTGCCCTGATGATGCGGGCACGCGGCCCGGAAGCGACCTTCGACGCGGAGCAGGTCCGGGTCGGGCCCGCGGCCCGCGGACAGGTCAGGGTCGCTGTTGCGGCGAGCGGTGTCTGCTACGCCGATCTGGCCACGTCCCGGTCGGGCAGCCGGGATCGGCCAGTGACGCCGGGGCATGAAGTGGCCGGCGTGATCGCCGAGGTCGGCCCCGACGCCGGTGAGTGGCAGGTGGGTGACCGGGTGGCCGTTGGGTGGTTTGGCGGCAGTTGCGGGCAGTGCAGTTACTGCCGTCGCGGAGATGTGGTGCATTGCCCTGACCGGAAGGTCCCCGGCCTCTCGTACCCGGGGGGATGGGCCGAGTCGGTCACCGTGCCTGCTGAAGCGCTGGCCCGTATCCCTGAAGGGTTGGGCTTCATCGACGCTGCCCCCATGGGCTGCGCGGGCGTAACCACCTACAACGCGCTCAGGCATGCCAGCCTCGCCCCGGGAAGCCGTGTCGCTGTTTTCGGCGTCGGCGGCCTGGGCCACCTTGCGGTGCAGTTCGCAGCGAAGATGGGTCACGAGGTGGTCGCTATTGCCCGCGGGGCCGGCCGCGAAACCCTGGCCCGTCAGTTGGGCGCCGGTCACTACATCGACAGTGAGGCGGAGCCGGCCGGAGCGGCCCTGCATCGCCTCGGTGGCGCCGATTTGATCCTCAGCACCTCATCAACGACCACCGCCGTCCCGGAACTGCTCACGGGCTTGCGGGTGCGCGGGACCCTGACGGTGGTGGGCGTGGACAGCGGCCATCTCGACATTTCGGTGGCACGGCTGGTCATGAACAGCCAGGTCATCAAAGGACACTTGACCGGCAGCGCTCACGATACCGAGGAGGCCATGCGTTTTGCCCTTCATCACGACGTCAAGCCCATCGTAGAGACGATGCCCTTGGCCCGGGCCAGCGAAGCCGTCGCCCGCTTGCGCGGCGGCCAGGCGCGCTTCCGCATCGTTCTGGAAGGCTCCTGGCGTGGCTGAAGAACGAAGACGATATGACGTCATCGTCGTCGGGGCCGGCGCGGCGGGGCTGGTCGCAGCCGAGGCCCTGGGCAGGAACGGCTACTCCGTGCTGGTGTGCGAGGCACGTTCCCGGGTCGGAGGACGACTGGTGAGCCACCAGATAGCCCCGGGCGCAGCAGGTCCGGGTGCGGTCGATTTGGGCGGGACGTGGTTCTGGGATCATGAGGGGTTCGTCGAGGCGATCACCGACCAACTCGGTGTGGAAACCTTTCCCCAGCATCTGGCAGGGGACGCCCTGTATGAATCCGCCCCTGCAGGCGTCCAGCGCCTGCAGGGCAACCCCGTGGATGTCCCGGCGCGGCGGTTCGCCCACGGCGCCGGCGGCATGGTTTCCGCGCTGGCTGGCCGGTTGCCGGAGGGGGTCCTGCGGCTGGATGAGCCCGTCCGTTCGGTGGAGATTCTCCCTGACGGTGTGGTCCGGGTCCAGTCGCGCACGCTCACAGCAGATGCTGATCAGGTCATCCTTGCTCTGCCACCGGCGCTGGCCGTGGAACAGATCCGGTTCACCCCAGCACTGCCCGCTGATCTTGTTCTGGCTGCGGCATCAACGGCGGTGTGGATGGGCAGCATGGTCAAAGCTGTTGCCCTCTTTGACCAGGCACGCTGGCGGCGGGCCGGACTGTCGGGTTCGGCCATCAGCCACGCCGGCCCGTTCCGCGAGTTCCACGACCACAGCGGTCCCGGCGGCTCACCCGCAGCATTGTTCGGGTTCGCGCCCTCGGCCGGGCTGGCCGGAGTGCCCTTGGATGAGATTGGGGAGGTCTTCGTCCACCAGTTGTCCCGGATTTTTGGCCCCCATGCCGCAGAGCCTTCCGAGGTCCGTGTTGTGGACTGGAGCCGGGAGCAGTACACAGCCCCACAGACAGTGCACCCGTACGCACGCACCGACCTGTACGGGGCCGATGTCTTCCAGCTGCCCGTATTCGGACGGCTGCACTGGGCCTCGACCGAGGTGTCCCCGGCTTTTCCTGGCCACATCGAAGGCGCCGTGCGGGCCGGATTCGCAGCTGCCCGCCGGGTCAGTGAAACTCCGGCGCCGGCCGCCGCGCCTTCCCGTTGACCTGCCCGGTTCATAGGGCACGGACCAGGCCCGGGGAAGACTCTCCTGGCCTTTAAGTAGGAGAAAAGAGATACAACCATGACGTACCACGAGCACAACGACAACCAGTTCGCCCGTTACCTCCGTTCCGGTGCGCCTGAGGCATTCAAGGCCCTGCAGGCGTTCGACCACGCCGCTATCGACAGCGAGGCCAAGGTCATCCCGCGCAAATACACAGAACTCATCGCAGTGGCCGTTGGGCTGACCACCCAGCGCGCATACTGCATCGAGGCGCACTCCAAAGCAGCCCAGGAAGCCGGTGCCACGGAGGCTGAACTTGCGGAGACCGTGATGATCACCAGCGTGCTGCGCGCCGGCGGCGGTTACGCCCACGGTTTCATGGCCATGAAATTCTTCAAGCAGGCCGAGGCCGAGACCAACGAGAAACTCGACGTCGAGGCCGTGGCCTAAGACGCGGGCCAACGGCGGCAGGTTCCCGGCCACAAAGAGCCGGGAACCCGCCGTCGTTGGCTGTTCACGGGCCTGTCAGGCGTCCAGGCGGAGCATCCAGCCGTGTCGGTCTGCGGCGTGGCCGTACTGGATGTCGGCGATGTGCTGACGCAGTTCCATGGTCACCTCACCGGGAGGGGCGGTGATGTCTCCCGCGGTGAAGGACGCGGACTTCAATTCTCCGATGGGGGTGATCGCTGCCGCTGTGCCGCAGGCGAACATTTCCACAATGTCCCCGGAGGCGACCCCATCGCGCCATTCCTGGAGGGTCACGGGGCGCTGCTCCACCTCACGCCCGGCGTCCTTGGCCAGCTGCAGCACTGATTTCAGGGTGATGCCCTCCAGGATGGTGTCCGAGGCGGGAGTGAGCAGCGAACCGTCCTTGCGGACCAGTACGACGTTCATGCCGCCGAGCTCCTCAACGTATCTTCCTTCCACGGAATCCAGGAAGAGCACCTGCGCGCAGCCGTTGTCGTAGGCTTCGGCCTGGGGCAGCAGGCCCGCAGCGTAGTTCCCGCCGGTCTTCGCCGCCCCGGTGCCGCCCTTGCCGGCGCGGGTCCATTGTTCCGACAGCCAGATCGATACGGGTTTGACCCCACCTGTGAAGTAGGCGCCGGCCGGGCTGGCGATCAGATGATAGGCGTACTCCATCGATGACCGGACGCCCAGGAAGGCTTCCGCGGCGAACATGAAGGGCCGCAGATACAGGCTCGTCCCGGGCGCTGATGGAACCCACGCCCCGTCAACGCTGATGAGTTCCTTGAGGGAGTCCAGGAACAGGCCCACCGGAAGGTCGGGCATGACCATGCGCCGGGCCGAGCGCTGGAAGCGGGCGGCATTTTCCTCGGGCCGGAATGACCAGATGGAGCCGTCTTGGTGCCGGTAGGCCTTCAGGCCCTCAAAGATTTCCTGTCCGTAGTGGAAGACCCCGGCAGACGGGTCAAGCTGCAGCGGTCCGTAGGGGTTGACGTGGCCGTCGTGCCAGCCGGTCCCTGGCGAGTAGTGGATGCTGACCATGTGGTCTGTGAAGTGGTCACCAAAGCCGGGATCCTCGAGGATCTTTTGACGCTCGGCCGTCGGTGTTGGGTCGGTGGCAGGTGTGCGGGTGAACTGCAGGGCATTGGAGGTTGGTTCAGGCATTGGGGGTCCTTGTGGGTTGGCTTGAGGCGTGGCTTAGGCGATGGGCAGTGGCCGCGGAGCGACGATCTGCTTCATGACGATCGTTGAGTTCAGCCCTGCCAGGCCGGGCAACTTCGTCAGGACGGTGTCATAGAGGCGCTGATAGGCAGGCAGGTCGGCGCAGGCCACCCGGATCAGGTAGTCGGGTTCACCGAACAGGCGCTGCGCCTCAATGATCTGCGGGATACCGGCCAGCGCGGAGTCGAATTCATCGACTGCTCCGGCTTTGGTCAAGGTAGCGAACACCAGCACTTCAAAGCCAAAGCCCATGGCTGGGGCGTTGACCACGGCCCGGTAGCCGGTGATCACTCCCTGCTCTTCCAGATCCCGAACCCGTCGTTGGCAACGGGACAGGCTCAGGCTGACCTTGTCGGCCAGATCCGTGAGTGTGATCCTGCCCTCCTCCTGAAGGAGGGCAATAATCTTGCGATCTAGGGTGTCCATATTCAAAAAGTTAGCACATAGAAGGGGTTGCAGCTGAAAAGTAGCAAACGAATTGCGGCCCAATCGAACTAATCTATTCCTATGTAAGGCAGATCACTTCGGTGGGGGTTCCCAGCCCAAACCTGGAGGTCCTGCCAGTACGTCAGCTACACACCACCCCGCCGCTGACACCTCACCAGAGAGGTCACGGTGCGAGGCAGGCCGATCAACCAAAGGAACCACCCGTGAACACCCAGCCACTCCTGGCAGAACGTGAAGCCCCGTCCGTGACCGGACCCTCCCTTCTGGATGAGGTTGTGGACCGCCGCCAGTCCAACTCCATGAAGTGGGCGTCGGCGAAGGCGCTTCTGCGCCCGGACGAAGCAGCCGCCGATCCGTTGCCGATGTGGGTGGCGGACACCGACTTCAAGGCCCCGGCCCCCGTTCTGGAGGCACTGCATGAGGCCGTCTCCTACGGTATTTTCGGCTACCCGGGAGGAGCTACGTCCAGCTATGTCCAGGCCGTGACCGGCTGGCAGGCACGCCGCTTCGGCTGGGACGTAGACCCGGCCTGGGTTTGCCAGACCTCCGGCATCATCACCAGCCTCAAAGTTGCTGTCCAGGCGTTCTCCGCCCCTGGAGACTCCGTCCTGATCCAGCCTCCGGTTTACGCACACTTCCATAACGACGTCCTGCTCAACGGCCGACACCTCGCACTCGCTCCCCTGGAACGCACGCAGGACGGGTACCGGTTCAACGCCGAGATCTTCGAAATGGCCATCCGGCCCGACACCAAGATCTTCATCCTCAGCCACCCGCACAACCCGACCGGCAACGTATGGTCCGAAGAAGAACTGCGGACCATGGGAGAGATCTGCGCCCGCCAGGGAGTCCTGGTCATCTCCGATGAGATCCATCAGGACCTCATCATCAACCCCGCCAAGAAGCACATCCCGTTCGCTTCCCTCGGCCTGGACTTCGCCCGGAACAGCATCACCTGCACGGCCCCGAGCAAAACCTTCAACCTGCCCGGCCTGCAAAGCGCCAACGTGTTCATTCCCGATGCCCGGCTCCGGGCAGAATTCCTGCGCCAGTACGACCGCAACATGTTCCCGCTGGTCAACACCTTGGGCATGGTCGCCGCCGAAGCCGCCTACACCCACGGGGAGCCCTGGGTTGACGAACTCCTCACCTACTTGCGCGGAAACCACGCCCACTTCGCAAAGACCATCAACGCCGGCACCGACAAAATCAAGGCCCTGCCGGCCGACTCGCTCTACCTGGCCTGGATGGACTGCCGGGACCTGGGCTTGGACGCCGAAGCCCTGGACCGGTTCATGCTCCTGGACGCCCGGCTGTGGCTCGACAAAGGCCAAAAATTCGGGGCCGAAGGCCACGGCTACATGCGCGTGAACCTCGGCTGTCCCCGCACCACGGTCGACGAAGCCATCAACCGACTCCTCACCGCCGTGAACTAAAACACCGATCAATCGCTACCCGAGAACGACGCACCGAAAGGCACACCATGACTACGACAACCCTTGACCGGCTCGAAAAAATGGGCATCGACCTGCCCGAACCCGGTACGGCCGCCGCGAAATATGTTCCCTGGGTCCAAACAGGGAACCTAATTTTTACCTCCGGCCAGCTCCCCCTCAAGAACGGCACCCTGACGGCCACCGGCCTGCTCGGCCGTGACCTGGACACCACCGAGGGCCGGGAAGTGGCCCGCTGGTGTGCCATCAACGTCCTGGCCCAGCTCCGCGACGCCCTCGGTGACCTTGACCGGGTCAAGCGGCTGGTCAAAATCACCGTGTTCGTCGCAGGCGCCGACGGCTTCACCGACCACCACCTGGTCGCCAACGGCGCTTCCGAGCTGCTCGCCGAAGCCTTCGCCGAACGGGGCCAGCACGCCAGATCCGCCGTCGGGATGGCCGCCCTGCCGCTGAACGCCCCGGTCGAAGTCGAAGCCATCGTCGAAATCGACTAGCCCAAACCACACGACAACCAACCGGCGGCGGAACACACCGCCGCCGGCCAGATACCGCGGATCTTTCGTCCGCGCGGACAGCACCACACCAAGGGGATCCACCGGCTGGCACCGGGCAATCCCCCACCCCAGGCGAGCCTTCAACGAAGAAGGACCTCATGCAAAGAAGGGCCGACATGGCTGAAACACGTGCCGCAAGCACCACTGTAGGGAACACCACCCCGAAGTTCGAAAAAGAAAACCTCAAAAGGGCCCTGAAAAGCCGCCACCTGCAAATGATCGCCATCGGCGGAGCGATCGGCACAGGCCTGTTCTACGGTTCCGCCAGCGCCATCCGCACCGCCGGGCCAGCCATCATCATCACCTACCTGCTCGCCGCCGGAGCCATCTACTTCGTGATGCGCGCCCTGGGCGAAATGTCAGTCGCCGAACCCGTCTCCGGCGGCTACATCTCCTACGCCAACCGCTACATGCACCGTTTCGCCGGCTTCCTCAACGGCTGGAACGCCTTCATCTTTCTCCTCGCCACCAGCGCCGCCGAACTGAACGCCCTCGGAAAATTCGCCCAATTCTGGTTCCCGGACCTACCCATCTGGGTCACAGCCCTCGCCGCGGTGGCAATCATGTTCACCGTAAACATCATCGGTGTCCGCATCTACGGAGAAGCCGAGTTCGCGTTCTCCCTCGTAAAGGTCATCGCCATCATCGGGCTGATCGTCTTCGGTCTGGCCATGATCTTCTTCGGCCTCGGCAATAACGGAAACCCGGTCGGCTTCAGCAACCTCGTCGACAACGGAGGATTCCTCCCCAACGGCATAAGCGGCATCCTGATGGCCGTGGTCATGGTCGCCTTCGCCTTCGGCGGCATCGAAAACCTCGGCTTCGCCGCAGGCGAAACCGAAAACATCGAAAAGACCATGCCCAAAGCCGTCAACGCCACCTTCTGGCGTCTCCTGATCTTCTACGTCGGCGCCATCACCGTACTGATCTCAATCTTCCCGTGGACCTCCCTCACCGGAAAAGGCAGCCCCTTCGTCGAAGTCTTCACCCACATCGGCATCCCAGCCGCAGCCACCATCATGAACCTCGTCATCATGACCGCTGTCCTCTCAGCCGTGAACGCCAGCGTCTTCAGCAACAGCCGCACCTTCTACAACCTCTCCCTCCAAGGCAACGCCCCCAAATTCCTCGGCACCGTCAACAGCCGCAACGTCCCCTCCAAAGCCATCATGATGGTCTTCGGCACCATGTTCGCCGGCGTCGCACTGAACTTCCTCATGCCCGAGCAGGTCTTCGAAATCTTCGCCTCCGTCACCGTCTTCGGACTCATCTGCGCGTGGGGATCCATCCTCATCAGCCACCTGCGCTTCCGCAAAACCCGCGCCCGCGAAGGCCGCCTCGACGAACTCAAATACAAGATGCCCTTCGCGCCCTACAGCAACTACATCGCCCTCGCCTTCATCGCCTGGGTGCTGATCGCCCTTGCCATCGACCCTGACGACCGGATCTCTCTCTACGTCTCCGCAACCTGGGTCGCCGTCGTGTACGCCGTCTACCGCATCTACACCAAGCGCCCACGCACGGAGACGACTCCGGACAACTCGCCTGTTTCCGTTCATTCGTAGGCCACGGCACATGCGCATGTAGCAAAGAGCCAAGGGGGCGGCCGCCACAAGCGGACGCCCCCTTGAGCCTCGTATAGCCAATGTCGGACGGTCGAGGACATGATGGGATCGATTAATGCATGTAAAGATCAGAGGCCATATTTCTTTACTTTTAGTGGGATATAATGTGAGCTTACTTGCCACATGCAAAAATTGATGATGTCATGGGGCGGTGCCCGGCTCCGATTCCCTCCCTGAGACTGACCGCTTACGAACCACTCCGGAAGCAGGGCCTTCCGGGGCAGGTGAAAAGGGTGGCGCCGCGGGGATTCTTTTCGGGATAAGCGCGTATGGAATTTGGGGCCTGTTTCCGCTTTACTTCTACATTTTGCAGCCCGCGGATGCCCTGGAGATCGTTGCCAGCAGGGTGGTCTGGTCGCTGTTGTTCTGCGTGCTGTTGGTTGCTCTGACACGATCCGGGGCGGCTTTTGCCGGCGTTTTCAGGAACCGAGCGATCTTCGGGCAGCTGATTGTGGCAGCCTTGCTCATCGGCGCGAACTGGCTGATCTACATCTACGCGGTGACATCCAACCAAACTGTTGAGGCCTCCTTGGGGTACTTTGTCAATCCCCTCGCCTCTGTCCTCCTCGGCGTTGCTGTTTTCAGGGAATCACTGCGTCCCTTGCAGTGGGTTGCAGTCGGCATCGGAGTCGTTGCCGTCGGTGTCCTGGCAATCTCCTACGGAAAGTTGCCCTGGATTGCATTGTCGCTGGCCGCATCCTTCAGCCTCTACGGTTTTGTCAAGAAGAGGGTTGGCTCGAAGGTTGATGCGGTCAGCAGCCTGAGCGTGGAAACAGTGGTACTGACTCCCTTTGCTGTGGTCGTTTTGGCAATTCTGGCCGCTAACGGTGCGGCGACTCTTACCACTGAGGGTCCCGGCCATTTCTGGTTGTTGGCACTCTCAGGTGTCGTTACGGCCATTCCCCTGATCTTTTTTGGTGCTTCCGCCCGGCGACTGTCGATGGTGACGATCGGGCTGTTGCAGTACATCACCCCTGTTCTCCAATTCTTGGTCGCGGTGGTCCTTTTCCGGGAAGCCATGACCTTCGAACGCTGGATAGGCTTCGGGATCATCTGGCTTGCTCTGGTCGCTCTCGTGGTGGATATGGTCAGGGCCGGGGGAAGAGGCAGAAGATTGTCATGAGGGCTTCCGGCACGCGGAAGGCTGCTTGGCATGCCTTTGACTTAGCCTGCTCATGCCCGTTGAAATCGGCTAACCTGCCATTGCCTTTGAGTCAGACCAGTTCGCGCCCGTAATCAAGGAAGACCATGTATATCAAGACCTCCGCCGAAAACATTGCGGTGTACCCGCAATGGCAGCGCCCAGATATCGAACTTGTAAACTCCGTCGCCGCCTACCCGTCAGCGCTGATCAGTGACGCCCGCAAACGAATGGACGTGATGTCCTCCGACATCCGGTGTCTTACGCCGGGTGTACGTCTGGCCGGGGCAGTGCTGCCCATCCAGATCTGGGAAGGCGACAACCTTGCCATCCACCGGGGCCTGGATGAGGCAAGAGCGGGCGACGTGCTCGTCGTCTCGGGTAAAGGCCTGGTTCATCGCGCCGTCTTTGGGGGAATACTCGCGGAAATCTGTCTCAGTAAGGGCGTCCGCGGCGTCATTGTTGACGGTGCAGTCAGGGATATTGAAGAGCTCAACGAAATGGGACTCGCGGTCTTTGCCAGAGCAGTAGTTCCTGCGGGACCATCCCAAAACGGACCGGGCTACGTCGGAAAGCCTGTCGCGTGTGGCGGCATTGTGTGCAGTCCTGGGGATGCCGTCATTGGGGACGTGGACGGAATAGTCGTCATCCCCCAGTCCGAGCTCCTCGAAACACTGATCGCCCTCCCCGGGCAAGAGGATCTTGAGCAGCAAATCCGGGGCAGGATCAGCGAGGTGGTGCTCCCTTCATAGACGCTCTGTCGCCTCTGACACGGTGGCGCTGCGAGCGTCAGACAAGCAGGCACCTGGGGAAGGACGCCAAGCAGGGCTGCCTCGGCATTCGAGAGGAACTGGCGAGTCCAAAGTCGATTGGCGGGATCATGCCTGCACATTCAGCGCCGGGACTGAACTCGCGGTGTGGCTGGCTTACTTTGTCCTGGATCGGCTGGGGAAACACGAATAACCGGACAAGTTATCCGGGACCTGGTCCGGAAGCCGACCGTTCGGGCAAGGCTGCTCCCCGCAGGCGCTTTGCTGCGCCGGGCCTGAGCGCCGACGTTAAGGGTTTCGGTGCGGGCTGCCCCGGCGGCGGGTCTACTGCACCACATGCGCCTAGGCCGGAGACGCTGCAGTATGTACGCGGTAGCCGCTGTCTTTATCAGTGTATTCCCGAAGCTGGCCCTCCTTGGCCTCCAGCCACAGGCCACTCGAGTCCGGCATGGTATGACCTACGTAGCCACTGCGGTAGAGCTTGTCGTACAGCCAGGCTTCGATATAGGAGCCCTGCAGGGAGTGTCATTCAGTTGTGAGTTGGGTTGTGGTCATGACCCGTTTCCTGGGGAAGGTTGAAGATGGCCTGACGCCGGGCCCCCCTTCAACAGCTAACCCGGGGTAATTACTCGCTGACCTACTCGGCCGATGTGGTCCAAAGGTTCGTCAATCAGCCTTGGATAAATGAGGGCTTTGCACTCCCGGGCAGGGGCACGACCTTGTGGCCCGACTGGATCAAATCCGATGACCAGTAGCAGGATGCCGATCACCACAGCGCTGACTGGAGGTCAGTCGCCAAGACCGACATCCGAACGACCAGCGTTCCCCCTTGGAGAGGTCGGTTAGCGGACGTAGCTGGCTCCATTGACGTCGATGGTGGTGCCGGTTGCATGCCTCGCCAGGCCGGTGGCCAGGAAGGCGATGATGTTGGCGATGTCCTGCGGCTGGGCGACTTCACCCAGGCCTGTCTGGTCGGCTGCGGCCTGGACACCGACGCTTTCTGCAAAGACCTTGTTCAGGGACGTATCTACGTAGCCCGGTGCGATGGCGAAGGCTGTCACGCCTTGGCGGCCGTTCTGCCGGGCGATAGTGCGCGTCATCGCCACAACACCGGCCTTGGCCGCAGCGTAATGCCAGTAATCCGGGTCCTCCCCGCGGAATGCTGCACGGGATGCGAGATTGATGATGATGCCGCCTCTGTCCTGAAGGGCGTAGGTTTTTACTGCTTCCTTGCAGAGAATGGCCGGCGCCTTCAGGTTTACCGCCAGGGAAAGGTCCCACACGGAGATCCAGTCCTCAAGGTGGGCATCGATCGGAGCGGGCGGATAGATGCCAGCATTATTGACCAGCACATCGATCCGGCCGTGCAGCGCCAAGGCATCGGCCCAAAGTTGTTCGGTTTCCTTGGCCTCTGCAAGGTTGGCCGTGAGCGTCGTCGCGGCATTACCCAATTCATGAGCCAAGGCAGCGACGGCGTCTTCGTTGACGTCGTGGAGGATGACCTCGCCGCCGTCAGCCACGACCGTTCGGGCAACGGCGGAGCCGATACCGCCTGCAGCGCCGGTGATAAGGACAATCCGACCATCAAGACGGGACATGGAAACAACCTTTCGTGTTCTCATTCATAAAGGTACAAACAACATGAAAGTAGCATTTGCAAAATTCAGTATAGTTTCAATCTATCAAATATCACGTAGATTGGCCATATATCTTTCGGGTGCGTGTTTCGATCGGCTCGAGGTTCGTGGTCCTTGGCTGCTGATGACTGGGTAGGGAGCGGCCGCAACCGGTCCCGCCTCGTTGCGGGGTCGGTAGATCCACATTTCGTTTGTAAAGAACGGGGCGCCAAGATCTGGCATTTGTTGTTACAGGTTGTAGGATCGTTGCAGTCCGTAAGAGCGAGTGAGAGCGAACGCACCGATGAGTCCAGCTGCACCCAACAGTAATGGGGCCTCGTTGTCCCGGGTCCGCCAGGTTGCGGCATCGCCGGTTGCGGCAGCCCCGCTTGATGAGCTCGATCTGGCACTGCTGAAGGAACTTATCTCTGACGGCAGAGCCTCGCAGCGGACGCTGGCGGCAACGCTGCGCGTGTCGGCGCCGACAATCGGTGAGCGGATGGCGCGGTTGGAACGGTCCGGTGTCATCACCGGTTATTCAGCGCAGATTAACTGGACGGCGGTGGGGTTCACTGAGACGGTGTTCCTCTCCGTGACCGCGTCCGAGGGCAGTGATGTTGCGGCGATGATGTCCCAGCTCTGGGAGATCCCTGAAGTGGAGGACGTCAACATGGTCACGGGCAACCTAGATCTGCTTGTCCGTATACGAGTGCGGGACAATAACCACTTGCGCACGCTACTGCTGGATAGGATCTGGCAGATCCCCGGAACCCAGGGAACATCCACCATGACCACGGTCGCCGAAATGCCTTCCAAGCCTTTCGCCCACGACCTGATTACTCAGATACAGGCTGATCACTCCCACCAGGCGGCTGAGAGTCGCCGCGCAGCAGGGGCCAACGACCGCTAGGGCCCTGCGCAGCAGCGCCAAGGCTCTCTTACTGGCACTGTGCAGCCGGACCCGGAACCCCAGCTGCGCAGCAGTTTGCGCGCTTCGAAGGACGCAAACCAGTTCGGTCAGGGATGCCTGACATCAGGGTTCTGACGTCAAACGAACGACCCGTTTGATGCCGGCCTGCCCGGCCGCGTGTTCTCAAGCATAAAGGGTCTTCTTGTAACGTTTCGTGGATCCTGTCTATGCGAAACGCAGCTACTGCACCAGAAGGGGCGGTTCCGCAAAGGCGTTTGCCAAACGCGTCAAACCCAGCTCTGCCTGCCCGACCGGGTTGGACGAATACGAGAACCGCATGGTTCGTTGGTCCGCTTCTTCGACGTAGAACGGCGCCCCGGGGATGAACATGGTTCCAGCAAGTAGGGCTGATTCGAGCATGACGGACGCATTGAAGCCTGCCGGCAGGCGTGCCCAGATGAACAGCCCGCCCTTGGGTCGGGTTATGTCAGTACCGGCTGGCAGGGCGGCCATCAGCCCCTTCATGAGGTGATCCCTGCGGTTCATGTATTCGGCCTTCACCGGAGCAAGCCTGCTGGGCAGATCGTTGTTCTGGAGGTAGTGGGCAGCCGCGAGCTGATCAATGGTTGAGGATTGGAGAGTAGATGCCTGCTTTACCCGGCTCAGGTATGGCAGGACGTCCTTTGGAGAACGGATCCAGCCAATGCGGATACCTGGTGCAAGAACCTTTGACAGGGAGTTCAACAGGAAAGAACGTGTGTTCAACCGGGGGTCGGCCGAGATCGGGATATGTTTTTCGTTGGTGAAACGGATGTCGGAGTAAGGGTCATCCTCTATCAGCCAGACGTTGGCTTCAGCGAGGATGTCCGCAATCCGGGTCCGCCGTTCCTGAGTGAGGGTAGAGCCGGTTGGGTTCTGGAAAGTTGGGATGAGGTAGACGGCCTTTGGTTTCCATCTGCGGATAGCTTCTTCCAAGGATTCCGGAACGGCTCCGTTCTCGTCGCTGTGGATCGTTTTGAAGCGCGCACCTTGTAGTGAGAAGGCCAGGAGTGCCGAGACGAAGGTTGGGTTCTCGACGAGGACGACGTCACCGTGGTTAATAAGAGTCTGTCCCAGCAGCCCTATGCCTTGCTGTGAACCTGTAGTGATGAGGACCTGGTCGGGGTCTGTCGGTACGCCCATTTCTGCGGTTCGGGACGCTGCGGCCGCACGCATCTCCGGCTCGCCGTCAGTGGAGGAGTACTGCATTGCCCGGCGGCCGTAGCGGTCCATGACCGCCTGAAAAGAGCGGCTCATTCCTTCGACGTCGAAGAATTCCGCGGCGGGATTGCCGCCGGCGAAGCTTATTATGCCGGGGTCGAATGATTTTTCGAGCAGGTCCCGGATAGGTGAGCTGCCCAGCATGCGGGTGTTGTTATTCAGCAAATCCGTCGAACGCACGTTGGGCTGCTCCTTAGGTGTGGTTGGGACATGAGCCGGGTGGTTCATGCCGCTGTCAGAGGGCCGATGGCCCTGCCGGGGTTCAGGATGTTGCTTGGATCAACCGAGCGTTTGATATTTTTCATGAGCCCCAGCGTGTCGGGGCCGAACTGCTCCGTGATGTGGTGAACTTTCAGGCTCCCGATCCCGTGTTCCCCGGAGATCAGCCCGCCCAATTGAATGGCCTGCTCGGTGATGGCATCCAGAACTGCTTCGGCCGCGACCATGGCTTCCTTGTCGCCTGGTGGGACCGCGACAGCAGGATGAAGGTTGCCATCCCCGGCATGAGCGAAGGTGTTGATGCGAACACCGCTCTGCTCGGAGATTGCCTGGATCTTTCCCAACATGTCGGAGAGCCGGGCACCACGACATCGCAGGAGGTAGCAAGGCCAGCTCTGTTGAGGGCAGGATTTACGCGCATCCGGGTGCGAAGAACCTGGTCGGCGTCCTTGCCCACGATCATTTCTGCGCCCAGGTCGGTGCAGATCCTTCTCACCTTGGCCAGCCTCGACGCCGAGCTGGGCCCTGCGTATTCTCCTGCAACCATCGAATGACCTGGTCTGAAGGGCGCATCATCGTAGAAGTGTGAGACCAGTTCCAGGGTGTTGGAGTCCATGAGCTCGAGGGAAACGGGTTTATCGTCGTCGTGGGCGAGAGCTTGGATGATGTGCCCCAGCGCTGAAACGTCGTGGTGGGAGACGGCAAAGGGGGCGCGCTCAGTGGGAAGAGCCTTAGACAGCTTCATCACAGCGGAGGTCACAACTCCCAGGGTTCCTTCGGAGCCAACAAACAGACCTGTTAGGTCGTAGCCGGTGCTGTTCTTGACCGTGCCAGAGCCCGTCTGCACGATGCTTCCATCGGCAAGGACGATTTCGAGCTGTTGGACCGCGTCTGCTGTGACACCAACAGACAGGCACCGCGGGCCCCCGGCGTTGGTTGCGATATTGCCGCCGATGGTTGAAAGGTTCCTGGAAACCGGATCAGGTCCATACATGAGTCCGATTTTCTGCGCGGCCCGGTCGAGGTTGGCGGTTATCACGCCCGCCCCGACCACGGCGGTTCGCGTGCTCGAACTGATGCGCATTTTCTTGAGCCGGCTGGTTGAGAGAATGACGCAGCCCGGAAGGGCAACGGCGCCACCGCTCATGCCGGTTCCGGCTCCCCTGGTCACCACGGGGATCTGCTGCCGGTTGGCTTCGCGAAGGACACAACTGACTTCTTCTGAGTTCCGGGGGTAGATGACGATCGCTGGTAGTCCCTCAGGCTGCGCACGTGACGCGTCGCGGGAGTTGGACCGCAGCACGTCCGGTTCTGTGCAAGCGCGGGTAATTTCCTTGAACGGCGCAGGATCAAATGACCCGTGTAGTTCCGACGATGACAGCAAATCCATCCTTTGGTGGTCCTTTCTGACCGGCAAAGCACGGTGACGGAGGTCTTATTTGGACAACCAATCCCGCTATGTTCTGATGATCTTTCTCGCCGTGACAGCGCCGGCAAGTGAAAGCAGCGCGATTACCAGAAGCATCAGCGCCACCGGCCACGCGCTTGACCCGGACAGTAGTAGCAGCGATGTTGCGATCAAGGGAATGAACCCCCCAATAAGCCCGGCAATGTTGTAGCTGATGGCAATGCCGGAGTACCGGACGTTGGCGCTGAAAAGCTCGGCCAGTATGAGTCCTGTGACGGCGTACGTCGCAGCGATCGGCTGCACGCTCACCACTACGGCAAGAATCGCCAGCACTGGGTTGCCTGTGGACAGTACAAGAACTGCGGGGAAGGCAAGAAGCGCTGTTGCGGCGCAGCTCCAATCGGCAATTTTGGCGGGGTCAGTCTTGTCGGCCAGGCGGCCGGTGACGAGGACGGTGAGGATCTGCAGTAAGGCCGCGCCAAGTACGGCTGTCAACATGGTCGTCCGGCTCAGGCCGACGGTGCCGGTTCCGTAGCTCATCGCGAAGGTTGTCACGACAAAGAATCCGCCGATGCCGACAAAAGCAAGGGCCGCGCCGGTGAACATCTGCCTGGGGGATCTCCGAATGATTTCCCAGGCAGGAATCTTCTTGGTTTCTTTCGACGCGGCTACTTTTTCAAAGGCAGGCGACTCATCAACCTGAGACCGGACCCATAGAGCCAACCCGAGCATGGGAAAAGCTGCGAGGAACGGAACACGCCAAGCCCAGGAGTCGAACGCATCGGCAGGCATGAGTCCCAACGCGAGAAAGGCGGCGGTGCTTACGATATTGCCGATGGGAGAGCCAAGCATGGGAAGGCTGGCATACGCGCCCTCACGGCCTTTCGGGGCATGTTCGGCTGCCAGTGTGACGGCACCTGCCCATTCGCCGCCGAACGAAATTCCCTGGAGCAGGCGGAGCGTCACCAGTGCAATGGGTGCCCACACGCCGATCTGGCCGTAGTTGGGTATTGCGCCGATCAGGCCGGTGCTGACACCGATGAGGAGAAGCGTCATTATCAAAGTCTTGCGACGTCCGAGGGTGTCACCAAGATGACCGAAGATGAGCGCGCCGAAAGGACGGGCGACGAACCCCGCAGCGAAGGTCGCGAATGCCGCGAGTGTCCCGACGAGGGGATCGTCGTTTACGAAGAACTGGACATTGAACACGAGTGCGGCAGCCGTGCCGTACAGAAAATAGTCGTAGTGCTCCAGCGCAGTGCCGACAATGACTGCAGTGCGGACCATTCGTGGTCGGACAGTTGGTGGATTGTTGGTGCTTCTAATGATGTCGGTGCTCATTTGCCTTCCTTTCAGGCTCGACGGCGTGAGGCAACAAATCCATGAGTGGCCAAGGAGCCCTGCGGGACGCTTGATTTCCAACGGGCCCGGCTGAAACTTCTGTCCAGCCCAGGCGAAGGCCGGATTCCCACGCGTCCGTCCCGGATGAGTTCAGGAGGGAGCAGGTTGATCACCTCGCCCGTCCTGCGTGGATAATCAATGAGATCATGACGTGGATCACTCTTTCAATGGTGATCTGACCCCAACTGGCAACCATAAAGTGTCTATCTGCACATTTTGGTTCGTGACCCAAGGAGAAAGCCCGTGGTTCCAGACACCAGCGTTCTACAGCATGATCCGCAATGGCTTGGCCTAATCCGGGTGCTGGGAGAGCGCAAGACGTTGCTTATAAAGGATTCCCAGGCGAGGTTTGACGCGATGGTGGTCTATGGCGGGAAAGTGCCTCGTGAAGAGGTCGATGCTCTCGCGAAGGCAACCATGGACATGTACGTGCAGTTGCTTTCCGGGTTGCCGTTGGATCCAAAATTGCAGCAGTTGCCGGCGGAGACAGGACGGCGCCGCGCGCGACAGGGCGTTCCCGCGGACAAGCTGCTGGAAGGGGTGCGAACCAACTCGCGGGTTATCTGGAATGCTCTGCAGCAGATCGCGAGCGTGGAGACTTCGCCCTGCCTGGTCCGAAACATGGATGCACTTCTCAGTCTCGTCGAATGGCACGTCCAGGAAGTGCAGGGCTCCTACCTGGCCGAGGAGGATGTTCTGGCCAGACGCAGCGAACGGCGGAAGCTGCGTGCCTTGTCCAGGATATTCGACGACCCACCCCCGGACGGGGACGTCCTTGTCGCGGTGGCGTCTGAGTTGGGACTCGTGCCCGGCGGCGCCATGGAGGTGGTGGTTCAGTGCGGGCCCCACGAACCCAACTGCGCAGTGTGTGGACGCTTTGCTTCCGACGTATTCTCATTCGAAGCCTATGGCGGTACGTGCCACTTCCGACCGGAAGGCCATGGTGATCTGATCGACGCGCTGCAAGGACTCCGGGTTGCAGTCTTTTCGCAGGTGCAAGGCTTGGCCGGGGTCCCGCGCGCGGCGAAGGGAGGCATGGCTCTGCTTCGGGCGGATACCGGGGGGCAGATGGGGCCTCTGACGGTTGACGCCGGTTGGGCCGCCTTGGCCTGGAAGGCTTTAGGGGATGAACTGGCCCCTGAGCTGCTTCCAATCAGCCTGGGCCGCCTCAGGGCACTGACGCCCGCAAGCAGAAGCCGACTGATTGAAACCGTCAGTACCTATTTCGCGACCGGATCCATCAAAGGCACCGCTGACCGGCTCTACTGCCACCGCAACACCGTCGTCAAGCGGCTGGCTGTGTTCCAGGATTTGGTGGGCCTGGACCTCGCAATCCCCCGGCAGGCGGCGATGGCCGTCCTCGCCACGTCGGGGCCTCTGCGGCTGGAAGGGTGACCTGTGTATCAATCAGATATAGATAGTATGTATTATGATAGAAGCGCGTGATCGACGCCACTCTCCGCCCGCCGGGTCCCCGTACCTCCGAGCGCGAGGAGACCGCGGCCGAGTGCAGGGCCCACTCCGGGCATGGGATTGGTCTACAGGGAGAATCAACGATGACTAAGGGACTCTTTACACAGAGTGAATATCAGCAGCGGATTGAGCGGACACAGAAAAAAATTGCCGAACTCGGTGCTGATTATCTTGTAGTGCCGGATCCGGCTAATATCTTCTATTTGACGGGTTTCGACGCCTATTCCTTCTACAACCCGCAGCTGCTGCTGGTGCCCCGTGAGGGAGCCCTTGCGTTCTTCTGCCGCGGCAGCGACGCCTCCAGCGCGTGGCTCGCGGCCGAACTGCGTGAAGAACAGGTCTTCGGCTACTCGGACACGTATGTGCAGAAAGCGGACGTCCACCCCATGGACTGGGTCGCGCAAACCATCCGACCATGGTTGCCAGTGAAGGCGGTCATCGCCGTTGAATCAGAAGCGGCGTTCTACACTCTGAGGGCTCACAAAGCCTTGGTGGAGGGACTGGGTGGAAGTGCCAGGGTGATTGAGGTTCCAAACGTCATCAACCGATTGCGTGCCATCAAGAGTCCAGCCGAAATCGCGTTGATGCGTGACGCCGGAAAGATTACAAGCAGCATGTTCGAAGCGGCTTTTCGCAGTATCCGCCCGGGGGTCCGCGAATGCGACGCGGTTGCGGAAATATACGCCGCGCAGTTACGCGGCGTCGAGGGCGCTGGGGGGACCTACTCTGCGATTCCTCCCCTTCTCATGGCCGGCGACAATACGTCCTTCCCTCATGTCCCCTGGTCCGACCGGCCGTTCGCCGACAATGATCCCATTGCCTTGGAGATTGCCGGCAGCCGTTACCGGTACCACGTTCCGTTGACCCGCACACTCCACACCGGGCAGCCGCCGGCAGAACTGCAAAAGCTCGCCGAAATCGTCGGCGAGGGACTGGAGGCCGCTTTGAGCGTTATCCGCCCGGGCGCAGAATGCCAGGACCCGGCACTGGCATGGAATTCAGTCATCAAGCGCCATGGCTTGTCGAAGAGTACTCGCATCGGATACCCGATTGGTCTGGGCTTCCCACCTGACTGGGGCGAGCAGACGATGAGCTTCCTGGCCGGCGACCGTACTCCCCTTGAGGCCGGTATGACCTGGCATGTGATGATCGGCATGTGGCTGGACACAGGCGGTTACAGTATCTCCGAAACTGTTCTGGTCACGGAGAACGGCGCCGAGTGCTTGGCGAGTGTTCCGCGGGGACTCTTAACGGTGGGCTAGAGACGTTGTGCCGTTAATGGCAGGGTCTGTCGGCACGGTTTCCGAGGCGATTCTGTGAGCTCCCGGTTGTTGACAGAACGGCCGCCCAGGTTCTCACCCGGGCGGCCGTTTGCTTTTTGCTATGTGCCCCTGGCCGGCGCCTGAGGCACATAGCCAAGGTTCTTGTCGATTTCATTCGGAATCCTCCGGCCTGCGTTGAAGGCTCGGACATTCTGTAGGAATTGCTCTGCCAAAGCATCGCGCCAGCCCGCAACATCGCCTGACATGTGGGCAGAAATTGTCACGTTCTCCATAAGCCAGAAGGGATGACCGGGAACCAGGGGCTCCACGTCAAAAACATCCAGCGAAGCGTGTCCGATCCCGCCGCTCTGCAACGCCTCGATCAGGGCGAGCTCGTCTATCAACCCCCCGCGCCCGACGTTGATCAGGTGCGCAGAAGGTTTCATGGCGTCGAGGACGTCTTTCCCGACCAATCCGGCGGTAGCGGATGTCAGCGGAGCGGCAAGAACGATCGTGTCTGCCCAAGAGGCATGAACTCCCAGCTCCGTACTCGCGGACACGGTTCCGAAATCCGGGTCGAGGTCCTGCGTCCTGCGGCCGATACCCCTGACGTTGATCCCAACGGCCATGAGCAGCCGTGCTACCGCCCGTCCGATTCCGCCTGTCCCAACCACCAGGGCAGTGGTCCCTGCAGTGCGGGTTATCTCGCGGTGCTCCCATTTCTTGTGCTGCTGCAGCCATTTGCTGCGGTGAAGTTGCTTATCGTGTGCCAGGATGGACGCAAGGACGAACTCGGCGATTGAACTGTCAAAGATGCCGTGGGCGTTGGTGACAGTGACGCCGGAGTGCCGTAGTTCGTCAAACAGAACGGCATCAACCCCCGCTGCTGCGACATGGACCCACCTGAGATCGCCGCGTTCCGCCCATGCACATTCCAAGGCGTTCGAGAAAAAATCCCAGATGAGCAGGGCGTCAGCCTCTTTCAGAACCCCGCTGAGGTTCGCTGAGTCTGTCAGGGTAATACGGGCAAGCTTGCTGAGGTCATCAAGGATGTTGGGCGGAGACAGGTGTTCTGCGGTCAAGATAACGATGTGGGGACGGTAGGTTTTGCTCATATCGGGTGGCTTTCCGTCCCACCCACCGTTGTGCTCCGGTCGAGGCGTGAGGCGGCAAGCCGGTCGATATCCGCGATGACGTCTTCGATGCGCTTCTGCTTCGCCCGTGGAACCTGCCCGGCACGTGGACGTCTCTCCCTAGGTTCACGGACCGTTGATGATTTGTCCATCGGGGCTGCCTGTGTCCAAGGTCCGTCTGTGGCCAGGGGATCATGAAAGAGCGGCACTGCCGGTGCGACTCTGAGTCGTTGTCCGCTCACTGTACTGTCTCCAGATGTGACTTGCCGGGCAAATGGTCCGGGCCTCCGCCCGGGAAGCCTCGTCGGGCGGGGCTTCCTGATATCGGGAGGCCCGCCCGTCGAGTCTAAGAAAGGTCTTTGTTACGCTCTTACTTCGTTTGTCTTCTCACGTTCCTTGGTTTTGGCGCTCTTGCTGTACGTGGGACCCGCCATCGTAAACAGGAACACGGCCGGCACGGTTTACGCGTCCGATGAGCTGTTCACCGGCAGCGATGCGGGCCTCATCGTCAGTTCCCGGGATGTGGGTTCCTCGAAGCGAACGCCCGGCAGTTTCGTTGAAGGTCAACACGGCGATGAGCCCGATCAGGCCCGCCACGGCGAGATAGATGCCCGGCATGATCGTGATTCCGGTTTGCTGGATGAGCCATTGGACGGCAAGCCCGGCCGTTGCGCCGAAAATTGATGTGGCAACGTTGTAACCGAACCCAAAGCCCGAGTACCGCACATTGGTCGGGAACAATGCCGGGAGGGTGGCTGAAATATTCGACGTCAGGGTGACCAGGAGCAGCCCGAGGATGCCGATGCCGAGGGCTTCCAGAGCAACGTTCCCCAGACCCATGAGCATTGTCGCCGGAATGGACAGGACGGTGAATCCGACCGCTGCGGTGATAAGGACTGGCCGCCTGCCGATCCTGTCGCTGAGGGCGCCCAAGGGGGCAATGATGATCATCATGAGAACTTGAATGCCGACGAGCATCAGGCCCGCGCCAGCTTCGTCCTGGCCCAGCGAGTCGGACAGGTAGGTCGGCATGTAGGTCAGGACGAGGTAGAACGCGACGTTGAGCATGATGACAAAGCCGGTCAGCTTCAGCAACTGGCCTGGATAGAACCGGACGAGATCCATCAGGGCCTTTACCGGTGTTTCAGTCTTGCCGGCCTTTTCAAGCTCAGTGAAGGCTTCAGGTTCGCTCAATGACCGGCGCATCCAGAGTCCCAAAGCGCCAAGTGGCAGGCAGATCATGAACGGTACGCGCCACCAGAAGTCCGTCATTCCTTGCTCGCCGACGGCGAGCGTGAGACTTGTGCACAAAATGGCGGCGGCGGAGAAGCCGGCCAAGGTGCCGAATTCGAGGAAGGAGCCGTAGAAGCCCCGTCGGTTATCGGGCGCGTGTTCGGACATGAATACGGCCGCACCTGCGTACTCGCCCCCGGCGGAAAAGCCCTGGATGATCCTGAGGGTGAACAGGAGGACCGGGGCGAGGAGCCCAACGTCCTGGGCGGTAGGCAAGATGCCGATGCATGCTGTTGATATCGAAATAATGAGGATGGTGATCAGCAGCACCTTCTTCCGGCCGATTCTGTCGCCGAGGGATCCCAGCACCATGCCGCCGAGTGGGCGGAGCAGGAATGAAATGGCGAAGCCGGCCAAGGCGAAGAGCCGCTGGGACGTGGGGTCTTCGGAGAAGGGTTCGAAAAAGTGGAACCCGATATAGAGGGTCAGGTATCCGTAAACGCCGTAGTCGAACCACTCCAGCGCGTTGCCCAGCGCCGAGCCGGCCACAGCTTTGCGTGCACTGCGGCGCTCGTGCGGGGACATATCGGATTCGCGGGTCCGAGGGGGCAGGGCGTTGGGTGGTGGGGCACCGTTCACGTTTGGGTTCGTGTTCATCGGAGCTTCCTTCCGGCCAGGCCGGCCCGAGGGCGGCCCAGCCTTGCACTGTTGGAGGTAGCCGGTATCCGGCCTGGGATTTCCGTCGTCATTGACGTTCGTTCGTGCGGCTATGTGCGGGGAGCACTGTAGTAGTCTTCGTGGGCTGCCGGACACCGCGCGGCGCCCGGCAGCCGGGGCTTCATGAGCGTGCCAGCAGATTTTCCACGGCGGGGCGCTGAATCATTTCACGCGGCGCATGGGTGAGGACTTCTACCCCGCTTTCAGCAACGCGGAGGGATTCACTGAATTCAACACCGAGGCCGTCGAACCACATTCCGGCGATGAAGTGGAAGGTCATGTTCGGCTGAAGCACAGTGGTGTCTTCGCGGCGGATGCTGACAGTGCCTTCACCCCAGTCCGGGGGATAGCCGATGCCGATGGAGTAGCCGAGTCGCGAGTTCTTCGCGAGGTTGTGCTTTGCAAGGAAGGACCAGTAGACGCCGGCTACTTCCCCGGCTGTGAGGCCCGGGCGGACCGCGTCGATGGCGAGGCTGAGGCCCTCGGTGGTGAGTCCTGCGAGCCGCTCCAGCTCCGCGGGCACCTTGCCGACGGCGACCGACCTCGCCAACGGCGCGTGGTAGCGCTGATGGGCGCCGGCGATCTCGATGGTCACGGTTTCACCGGCGACAAAGGGCTGCGGCGTCCAGGTCAGGTGTGGGGTATCGGCGCCTGCGCCGGTGGGAAGCATTGGAACGATGGCCGGGTAGTCGCCATCGATCCCGTCGACACCGGCAATCTGGGCGTGCGAGATGGCCGCGGCGACTTCGTGCTGAGGCACGCCCGCAGAAATGGCCTCCGTTGCAACGGCCATGGCGTTGGTAACGATATGTCCGGCCTTGCGCATCAGGACGATTTCAGCATCCGACTTCACCAGCCGCAGCCAGTTCACGATGCCGTGGCCTTCAACAAGCTCCCACTCGGGAAGACCCTCCTTCAGTGCCAGGTAGGAGCGAACGGAGAAGAAGTGCGCGTCGCCCTCGATGGCAACTCTGCCGCCGGCAAACTTCTTAGCCCACCCGGTGTCCCGCAGGTATTGCGCAGCCCACTGGCACGGGTGGATGTCGCGCTGGTGAACGGTGTGTTCGGGGTACCCGACGATCTCTTCACGGGCCAACGCGGCGGTCCGGTGTGCGCCGTTGGCATCACATTCACGGCTGATGAAGACAGTGGATGCGTCGTCCGCGGCAATCAGCAGGAACTGCGGCATATACATCGACCAGGCGTTGTAGCCGGTGAGGTAGTAGAGGTTCGCGGGGTCGGCCACCAACAGGCCAGCGAATCCCTGCTCCCGGGCTATGGCTGCGGCGCGTTCGCGCCGCAGGCGATACTCGTCGGTATCGAAAGGCATGGTGCTTCCTTACTTATTAGGAACATTAGAAGGGGCTTGGCGCCCCGGGCCATCACCTGCCCCGGACTGGGATCTATAGGTAATAGATGTGATGAATATTACCTTGACCCCCCGTTGGCGCATAGGGGTGACGGTGACTTTTCTTACGCATTTCTGTTTGATGCGACTTGCGGAGCCCCTGCCTGGAAGGGTGGGGGGTCGACATATGAAAGATCTTATGTATTATGAAAGATGTGTGGCGGTGGTCATAAGAAACCCCGCCCGCCTGGCCGGCTCCCACCGGCATAGAGCGGTCAGGACAGCCGCACCCCGTTCTTGATAACCCGCCGCGCAGACCCCGTCGTCAGCGGCACACACGCATGGAGACACCAATGACCCTTGAGATCTTCGACCGGCTTGAATCCGAAGTTCGCGGATACATCCGTTCCTTCCCCATCGAACTGACCTCGGCCTCCGGAACGACGATTGTTGCTGCCGACGGCACCGAGTACCTCGACTTCTTTGCAGGGGCGGGCGTGCTGAACTACGGCCACAACCACCCGGAACTGAAAAAGGTGCTGCTTGACTACATCGCAGCAGACAACATCACCCACGGGCTGGACCTCGCCACCACCGCCAAGCGCGAGTTCATGGAGGCCTTCGAGCGGTACATCCTCAAGCCCCGTGGCCTGAACCACAAGATCCAGTTCACCGGACCCACCGGCACCAACGCCGTCGAAGCCGCACTGAAGCTTGCCCGCCTGGCCAAGGGACGCGCCAACGTGGTTGCCTTCACCAATGCCTTCCACGGTGTGTCTGTCGGCTCGCTGGCCGCAACAGGCAACATCAAGTTCCGCGACTCCGCCGGCGCTCCGCTGCCCAACGTCACCCGACTTCCTTACGACGGCTACATCGATGGCCTTGACCCGCTCGACCTCTTTGAGAAGATGCTCAACGATCCCTCCAGCGGCATGGACAAGCCGGCAGCTGTCATCCTTGAGCCGGTCCAGGGTGAAGGTGGCATCAACGCCGCAAGCGTCCCGTTCCTGCAGCGCCTGCGTGAGATCACCAAGCAGCACGACATCCTGCTGATCCTGGACGAAATCCAGGCCGGCGTTGGCCGCACAGGTACGTTCTTCGCGTTCGAAGCAGCCGACATCGATCCCGACCTGATCACCGTCTCGAAGTCGATCTCCGGGTATGGACTCCCGATGGCGATCCTGCTGCTGAAGCCGGAAATTGACGTGTGGACCCCGGCCGCGCACAGCGGCACCTTCCGCGGCAACAACCTCGCGTTCGCCACCGGCACGCGTGCCTTGGAACTGTTCTGGGCCGACGATGCCTTCCAGAAGGAAATCGCCCGCAAGTCCGAGAACCTTCAGGCCGGCCTGGAGAGCTTCATCGCCGAATTCCCGGAACTTGAGCTAAAGACCCGCGGGCGCGGCTTCATGCGCGGCATCGTCCCCGCCAACGACCTCACGTGGGCCGGCAGGGTCGCGGCAGAGGCGTTCAAGCGCAACCTCATCATTGAGACCTCCGGCGCTCACGGCGAAGTGTTGAAGTTCCTGATCGCCCTGAATATTGAGGACTCCGAGCTCGAACGAGGGCTTGGCATCTTGCGCGAGTCCATCGCCGCGGTCGGCGCTGACTCGAAGTGACCCGGACCATGGCTGGCCGACCCGCCACCACCGGCGGCTTCGAGGCGTCATCGCCCCTCGAAGCCGCGCAGGAACAACTACGCGTCGCCAGTGACTACCTCGGCCTCGATAGCGGAGTGCGGGCACTGCTTGCCCAGCCCCGCCGTGAAGTCACGGTCAGCGTACCGTTGAGGCATGACGACGGCCATGTGTCCGTTTTCGTCGGCCACCGCGTCCAGCACAACCTGGACCGGGGGCCGGCGAAGGGGGGCGTGCGTTTTTCACCGCACGTCAACCTCGACGAAGTGCGTGCACTTGCCATGTGGATGACGTGGAAGTGCGCCCTGTTGAACATCCCCTACGGCGGCGCCAAGGGCGGCGTGGCCGTAGATCCGCGACAGCTCAGTGTTCCCGAACTCGAGAGGGTCACGCGTCGTTACACCAGCGAACTCGTTGGCGTCATCGGTCCCGAACGCGACATCCCCGCCCCGGACATCGGCACCGACGAACAGACAATGGCGTGGATGGTTGACACCATATCGGTGGACCGCGGATACACCGTCCCCGGGGCTGTGACCGGAAAACCGATCTCCATAGGCGGATCGCCCGGTCGTTCAATCGCCACCTCACTCGGGGTGGTCCAAGTGGCCTTGGCCGCGTTGGAGGACAGGGGCATCACCCCGGGCCAGGCCTCAGCGGCCGTGCAGGGCTTCGGCAAGGTCGGCCGCGGTGCGGCTATCCTGCTTGCCGAGGCCGGTGTCCGTGTTGTGGCCGTTTCCGACCAGTACGGTGCCATTCACAACGCGGCAGGCCTCGACATCGATGCCGTCGCCACCCACGTCGATCTGACCGGCAGCGTAGTCGACTTCCCAGAATCGGATGCGATCGAGGGTGCCCAGCTACTGGAACTAAAGGTCGACCTCCTGGCTCCCTGTGCCGTGGAAGGGGTGCTCAGCGGCGCCAACGCCCACCAAGTATCGGCCAAAATCATCGTCGAAGGCGCCAACGGCCCCACAACACCGGAGGCCGATAAGATCCTCCAGGACCGTGGAATCACCATCGTTCCGGACATTCTGGCCAATGCCGGAGGCGTTGTAGTGAGTTACTTCGAATGGGTCCAAGGCAACCAGGCCTACTGGTGGACCGAATCGGAAGTCGAAACCCGGCTCCGCCGCCACATGATAGGCGCGTGGGAACTGGTACGCGCCGAGGCCCGCAGGACGGGCCGGACCTTCCGTGAAACCGCAACCTGCATTGCCGTCGACAGGGTCGCCGAAGCCCACCGCGTTCGGGGCCTTTACCCGTGATTCCCTTCCCATTGCACCGAAAGGAGAAACTATGACACAGACCCAGCAACCTACGGTGCTGCGGGCTACCGGCAAGGAGGAGGTCTGCAGACTGACCTCCGAGCTGATCAAGATCGACACCACCAACTACGGGTCAGGTAAAGCCGTTGGGGAAAAAGCCGCCGCGGAATACGTCGCGTCGTTGCTGGCCGAAGCCGGAATAGAGTCGGAATTCTACGAACTTCAACCGGGGCGCACCAACGTGATCGCGCGCTGGAAGGGAGCGAACCCCGACCTTCCAGCCCTCCTGCTACATGGTCACTTGGACGTCGTCCCGGCTGACCCATCGGAATGGACTGTCGATCCATTCGGGGGCGTTATCAAGGACGGCATGATCTGGGGCCGCGGGGCCGTCGACATGAAGAACATGGTTGCAATGATTCTTGCTTCCGTGCGCGAACTGGTCGCTGAAGGGTTCGTACCCAATCGCGATATTATCCTGGCCTTCCTCGCCGACGAGGAAGACAACTCGCACTTCGGATCCAGGTGGCTCGTCGAGGCGCATCCTGAACTTTTCACCGGAGCCGATGTAGCGATCAGCGAAGTCGGCGGCTATTCGGTCGATATCAACGGCCGGCCGGTCTTCATGGTCCAAACGGGTGAGAAAGGCATCCTCTGGTTGCGCCTGCACAGCCGTGGACGTGCCGGTCACGCCTCCCAGCTCAACGAAGAAAACGCAATACTGGAACTCGCCCAGGCCCTGGTCAGGATTGGAGCGGAACCGTGGCCCGTGACGCTAACGGCAACCACCTCAAAGTTGTTGGACGAATTGCGGGACATTACAGGCCTCGACCCCGAAACGGACCCTGTCGAGGTCTTCAAGGCTACCGGCACCTGTGCGCCGTTCGTGGTGCCGGGACTGATGAACGTGGCAAACCCGACAATGGTTGAAGGTGGATACAAGCAGAACGTTATTCCCAGTGAGGCCACAGCCTTGATCGATGTCCGGGTCCTGCCTGGGCAACGTAACGAGGTGCTGGACCGTATTCGGGAGCTGGCTGGCCCCGCGGTGGAAGTGGTCATCGAGGACGATGTAGCCGCTGTCGAAACATCTTTCGATGGTCAGATCATCGAGGCGATCAAAGCCAGTATCGAACGGTTCCGGCCCGACGCCAGGGTTGTCCCATACCTGATGCCCGCCGGTACCGACAATGCAATGTTTGCCCAGATGGGCATTCGAGGCTTCGGGTTTGTTCCTTTGCTCCTTCCGAAGGGATATGACTTCCCTGCGATGTTCCACGGAGCGGACGAACGTGTTCCCCTGGACGCATTGGTCTTCGGCCAGGCTGTCCTCACGGACCTGATCCGCAGCTACTAATTCGTTTCCGGGTGAGGGCTTCCTGTCGCGCAAGAAGCCCTCACCTTTTCCCTTTAAGAAGCATCCAGTGCACCGCAGAGTACTGCGCCGTGAAAGGCCTCCACCATGAGTGCTTCCCAGCCCGTGAGCGTGAACGTCCATGTCCCTTCAGATCCCGGAGTGCCCCTGAAGAGCAGCCCGGTCGTTGAATCCCTGGAGAGGCAGATCCTTAGTGGCTTCCTTGCGGCCGGAACGGTCCTTCCACCCGAGCCGGAACTGTGCCGAAGCCTGGGGATCAGCAGGACGGTTCTTCGTGACGCGGTGAGGTCTCTCGTGGCCCGGGGTCTGCTCGATGTCCGGCAAGGTCGCGGGACGATCGTAACCGAGCCAAGCGCCGAACCGTTCAGCGAGGCAATGGTAGCCCTGCTGGCGCGGTCGGGTCTTTCCATGCGGGAAGTCCTGCAAACACGCGGTGTCATTGAGACGCTGCTGGCAGAAGCCGCGGCTAAGAACGGCACTGGGGAAGACTGGGCACGGCTCGATGCCGCCTACACGGCACTCCGGCTTGCTGTTGCACAGGGCGATATGGTCCAGGCCGAGCTCGCACACTCAGCTTTTCACGCCGGGATCCTGATGGCTGCACATCAACCCGTGCTGGCGTTGCTCCTCGGTCCCATGAGCCAGATTACGCTCGTGACCGGGGCCGCTGCCGTTGAGGAAGGATCTCCCGAGGCATGGGAGACACAGGCTCATCTGACTATTTTGGGAAGCCTCAAACGAGGAGACGCGCAGGCAGCGGCCAATGCCATGCGAAAGCACTTTGAGCAGGCAATGCATCCGCGCTATGACCGTTTCCTGGACAGGCCGTTTGGGGCCGCATTCTTTGGGTGAACCGACCATGTGGGTTGCCTCTGGGCCTAGGGATGATGAGGCCCTTTTCTTACGCCTGTTTTGGTCGTTCACTCGGAACTAGCCATGAAAGGGTGTCATCGGAGAACGCGGGTACAACTCGGTCCAGATGTAGTATCCGTCGGCCTTTCCGATGTACTCCCGTGCACCCCGCTCATCGGCGGCGAGCCATACAGCGGAGGCATCGTGCATCGCTTCCTCGACGATGCCACAGCGGTATAACTCGCCGTTCCGGTAAACCTCAACATACGAACCCGGCAGTGACTGCCATTCGTTCGTCACATGAAACTGCATCTGTCGATGTCCTCCTGGACTTCCGGGTCCGGGAGGAAGCCCGTACTTAGTTTGGATGTGTAAGCGCCGTGTACGCAGGCGTCCACGGCGCTTACGGTGTGCTGGGCCTAGGCCCCCGTGGCAGCGGCGATGTTGCGGGCGCGGCGAAGGATGGCTTCGTCGACCATGTTTCCTGCTGAGTCGCGGTAGGCGCCGTGGTTGGTGGCTGCGGCCGCGAGGATGTCCGCGGCCCAGTTGATTTCATCCGGTGTTGGAGCGAACACTTCGGCGGTGATTGTCACTTGGACAGGGTGGATGCAGTCCCGGCCGATGTAACCCATGCGTTTGAGATGTTCGGTGGAGTTGCGGAAGGTTTCCTGGTTGTTGATCTCGGCGCTGACCGGCCCGGCGGGTCGGACGAGTCCGGCGTGTCTGCTGGCGATGACGAGCAGGGACCGGGCGCAGAGCAATTCGGACTCATCTGATCCGGGGGTAAGTCCCAGGTCGGCGGCGAGATCCATTTCACCAATGTGGAGTTGGAAGACGGCTGAAGCGGCGGCGATCTGGTGGATGTTGACCAGGGCTGTGGCTGATTCAATCATTGGTGCCAGCGGGGTTGGGTGGCCCAGGCTTTGAAGGAGTTCATGGGCGTCGTTGACGTCCGTGGCGGTGTCGGCTTTGGGGAGGAAGAACCCGGTCAGGTGGCGGTGACCTGCCAGGGAACGGAGTTCGTGTTCCCTTCGTGGGCCGGTGTTCACCCGGACCCAGACGGGTATGTGGGTTCCGGTGAGGGAATCCAGCCAGGCGATGACGGATGCCAGTGCCTGGTCCTTGTTCTCTTCGGTCACGGCATCTTCGAGGTCGGCGATGATGGCTCCGGCGCCGCGGTTGAAGGCTTTGGCAAGGCGTTCGGGCCGGTCGCCGGGGACGTAGAGGTAGGTGGTAGGGGTGTTCATTGCTGCTCCCGCGTGGCCTTGAAGTGCGCGTCCAGGCGCAGGGCTCGATTCATTTCGTTAGTGACGATCATGAGGCCTTCGTCCACTCCCATGCCGGGTTTGGCGAGCATTTGGGTGACGCCGGTGGCGATGCCAATGTGGGTGGTGGTCCGGGCAGAACGGTCGGTTTCGGCGCAGGTTCCGCCAAGGACCGGTCCGATGCCGTGGGCGTGGCAGTCCAGGATCGCGTCCACGGTGTGGTGGATGGAGCCCAAGTCCGGGGTTTTAATCTGGATCAGGTCTGTGGCACCGGCCACGGCGAAAGCATGGATGTCTTCTGCGGTATTGGCCCATTCGTCCGCGATGAGCTGCACCCGGGATCCGCGGGAACGCAGCTCGCTGCGCAGGGCAGACATCATGCAGATTTGTTCGTCCCTGTTACCGGCGTGGATGGGGTGTTCGATACGCAGTTGGTGCGGCCCGGCAGCACGTTCGAGGCGCTGCAGGATGTCGGCGGTTCCATAGATCGTTCCCCCGGACTCGGCGCCGACCATCCCGTAAACGTCCAGATGAATCACCGGAAGATAGGAGGGCGCAGATGAAAGCTGCTTAACCCGGTCTTTGATCCACGAGACATAAACAGCGAGGACCCGCCCGCCGGGGCCTACGAGGTCGGGGGTGTTGATGAGTCCGTGGGGTATGACTGGGACTTGTTTGAGGATCATTTTGTCGACGTTGTCGTATCGGTCTTCGCCGGTTTGGGCGTAGACGGGCACTGGTGCGAGGTCGTCGGCCAGCTGCCATTCGTCCTTAATAACGCGAGCCATGATGTGGTGGCCAGCGCTGTGTGCTGCGGCGTCGAGCAGTGCCTGGGAAATGCCGTAGGCTGCGGCGCGGCCGAGTCCTTCGATGCTGTTGATTGCGGCTTCTGCCTTTTCGGCGGCGGCCCGGAAGGACGTGACTTCCAGGCCGTGCAGTAGCGGGCCGAGGTGGGTTTCGATGGTTTCGGCGAGGTCGGTGGCATGGAAGCGTGGTTCGCGGCCGCCGACGCCGGAGTACTGGACGCTGGCGCAATCACCGCTGGCGATGTAACCGTCGTCGAGGACGAGCTGGATGGAGACGGACTCGGCTGGTTCGCGCACGGCGGTGTAGCCGGGCGTGAGGGTGGTGCCGTCGTAGGCAGCTCCGTCGCGACGGGCGCCGGCTTTGATGGCTGCTTGGTCGTCAAAGAAGAAGCCGCCGAATCCTGGGGATGCGATGACGTCAACGATGGTGCGTGGTGTCTGTGGTGTGGTCATGGCCGTCGCGTTTCCGGGGTCAGGACCGCCGTGGCGGTCATGGTTTGTTTGCCGTTGCTGAAAGCTGCGAGTTCGGCAACGCCTGGTTCGTTGGTGCTGCGGTAGCGCAACTCAAGAGGGCAGTTGTCGAAGGCAGGTGCGGTGGAGCGGAAGGTGAAGCTGGTGGGCCGGTGATTGGGCAGGACCAGTGTCAGGGCGTCGGCGAGCAGGATGGCCTGCAGGGGCCCATGGACAACCAGTCCGGGGTAGCCTTCAGCGTTGACAGCGTAGTCACGGTCGTAGTGGATGCGGTGGGCGTTGTAGGTCAGGGCCGAAAACCGGAACAGCAAGGCTGGTTCGATGTCCACGGAGCGGTCCCATTCCCAAGCGGTGTCGGTTTCATCGGCCGCGGGGCGCGGCGAGGACGTTCCCGCGTTCGTCGGGGTTCGGGCCGGGGCCGGACTCTTGTAGACGATGTCATTGCGGTCACCGAGTTCACCGGTGGGGCTGGTGATGGTGTGTTCAACGGTGACGAACATCAGCTCACCGGACCGGCCGGATTTGTGCTGGACGTCGGTTACGGTTGATTTCCGGGTCAGCGGGTCCCCGATCCGTGGCGGCTTGGTCACGGTGACATGTCCTCCGGCGTACATGCGCTGCCTGCCATCAGTTGGTGGCAGGAACGAGCCGGTGACCGGGTGGCCGTCGGGGCCAAGATCGGACTGACGGGCCTGGGGCAGGAACGCGAGCCAATGCCACAGCATCGGCAGCCGGTCCCCCAGCCGTGGCGGCGTCCCGCCGGTGTCCAACAGGTCATGTAAAGCAGTAGCTGCTGCGACACTCACCGTGTCACGGCGCTCCACCATGCTTGGCATCCACTCACCGGTCACAACTGATCCAGATTGGGTTGATGTCGTAGCCATAGGCGTCTCCGAACTCATCGATGAACCGGAGTTGTCGATGTAACGTGCTCTGGACTTCATGGCTCTCCCTCACCAGCCGCGTTCTGCGAGGCGGTGGGGTTCGGGGATTTCGTCGACGTTGATGCCGACCATGGCTTCGCCGAGCCCGCGGGAGACCTTCGCGATCACGTCCGGGTCATCGTGGAACGTGGTGGCCTTGACGACGGCGGCGGCGCGCTGGGCCGGGTTGCCGGACTTGAAGATCCCGGACCCGACGAAGACACCGTCGGCGCCGAGCTGCATCATCATCGCAGCATCGGCCGGGGTCGCGATCCCACCGGCGGTGAACAGCACCACCGGAAGCTTGCCGGTCGCGGCGACTTCCTTGACCAGCTCGTACGGGGCCTGCAGTTCCTTGGCCGCGACGTACAGTTCGTCCTCGGGCAGGGAGGAGAGCTTGGCGATCTCGGCGCGGATCTTGCGCATGTGCCCTGTGGCGTTGGACACATCTCCGGTACCGGCCTCGCCCTTGGAACGGATCATCGCCGCACCCTCGTTGATGCGGCGCAGGGCCTCACCGAGGTTGGTGGCACCACAGACGAACGGGACGGTGAAGTTCCACTTGTCGATGTGGTTGATGTAGTCCGCCGGAGTCAGGACCTCGGACTCGTCGATGTAGTCCACACCGAGGGATTGCAGGACCTGGGCTTCGACGAAGTGGCCGATGCGGGCCTTCGCCATGACCGGGATCGACACCGCGGCGATGATCTGATCGATCATGTCCGGATCGGACATCCGGGACACGCCGCCCTGGGCGCGGATATCGGCCGGGACACGCTCAAGCGCCATCACGGCAACAGCACCGGCATCTTCAGCGATGCGGGCCTGCTCGACGTTAACGACGTCCATGATGACGCCGCCCTTGAGCATCTCCGCCATGCCCCGCTTCACACGGCTCGAGCCGGTTTCGGTGCGGGCCGCTTTGCTGAGGCCAGCATGTTGATTGTCTTCACTGAAGCTAAACACAGGGACTCCCGTCGAGATTCAAAAAGCCGGGCATCGTAAGCCGCCGGGCCGCTGCTGAAGGCGGGCGAGGTGCGTCCTTGGCTCGCCCGTACGCCGCGTGGACTCCCTTGTCCGGGACTTCACAGCAGCCCTCCAGTCAGCAATACATAATTCATAATACATCACATCTATTTGTTTGAGAAGGAATGCGCTCATGAAAAGCGCACCCGTCCTGTAGCGCGGCGGGCGCCGGACGGGTGCGTCATTTCGTCGGGGTTGCTGTACTCAAAACCCAAGTGGTCGCTAAGCCCGGGTGGTCGCTAGGAACGGGTAAAGACCTTGCCCGGGCTTCCTAGGGCTTCTTGGCCAGCGGTCGGTCCGCCAGGACCGGGTGTGGTCCTGTCACGCCGTTGCGCTCCGCCGCCAGTGCGAAAATGCGTTTCCTGCAGGCAAACCAGCCGATCACCAGCAGCGGTACGGCCACGGCAAGGGATCCGACCGTGATCGTCCCGGCAGGGTAGTCGAAGGCAATCAGAACCAGAATGACTGCAAGGAAGGCCAGAACGGCATAGGAGGTGTAGGGAGCACCGAACAGCCTATAAGTGGGGCGTTGGAGGAGGCCCTTCTTGGACAATGCCACCAATCGCATCTGGCAGAGGATGATCGTGCCCCAGGTGCACAGAACACAGAGGGCTGTGAAGTTCAGGACAATCTCGAAAGCCTGGTTTGGCAGTGCGGCGTTCAAAACCACCCCTAGCAGCGTCACGACGGCCGTGATCGCGATGCCGCCATAGGGAACGCCGGCTTTGTTCATGCGACCGGCGAAGCGTGGGGCGGATCCCGAAGCGGCCATTGAATGCATGATGCGCCCGACGGAATAAAGGCCGGCGTTCAGTGAGGACATGGAGGACGTCAAAACCACCAGGGTCATGATGGTGTCTGCACCATCCCAGCCGATGGAGCCGAAGAAGGTCACGAAAGGGCTGACGCCCGCCTTGTAGGCCGTGTACGGGAGCAGGAGGCTGAGGAGGAGGACCGATCCGACATAGAACACCGCGACGCGGAAGATGACGGCGTTGATGGATTTGGCAATGATCTTCGCGGGGTTTTCCGTTTCTCCGGCGGTCGTTCCGATGAGTTCGACCCCCGCGTAGGCAAAGACAACGCCCTGGATCATGATGACTGCGGGCAGGACGCCATTGGGGAACCATCCACCGTTGTCCTGAATCAGTGAGAAGCCCACGGTGTGGCCATCTACGGGTGTCCCGAAAATGACGAAGAACACCCCGACGATGAGGAACCCGACCAGCGCCACCACCTTGATCAGAGCAAACCAGAACTCCAACTCACCAAAGACCTTGACTGATACAAGGTTCAGGGCGAGCACGACTACGAGTGCTGCCAGTGCAAAGACCCATTGCGGTACGTCGCTGATCGGCGCCCAGTACCGGCCAAAAAAGTTCATGTATAGCGCAACGGCCGTGACGTCCGCAATGGCTGACATGGCCCAAGAGAACCAGTAGAGCCAGCCGGATACGAAGGCCATCTTCTCGCCATAGAATTCCCGGGCGTAAGAAACGAACGATCCTGACGATGGCCGGTGCAGGATCAGTTCGCCCAGTGCGCGGAGAATGAGAAAGACGAAAAATCCGCAAAGGGCGTAAAGAAAGGCCAGGGACGGGCCGGCTCCAAGAAGGCGGCCGCCGGCGCCCATGAACAGCCCGGTGCCGATAGCCCCTCCCAGAGCCATCATTTGAATCTGCCGAGGCTTCAAGTTCTTTTTGAATCCACTATCTTCGGCGCTGGTGGCGCCATCGGCGTCTTCCGCGTGCGTTGATCCTGCGAGCGTGCCGCTGGCCGGTTGGCTCGTTTGGCGAGTTGTCATGGGAATGGTTCCTTCAGTGATGCGTATGTTGCCGGTCGTCAGCCCGAGAGGGCCGCATCGTGCATGGCAGGGCGGAGGACCGTGAAGCGATATCGGCGGCTGCGCCCACTTCCTCATGGACCCAATAGCTGCCGGAGATCTTTCGACCCGGGTGCGTCCACGCCGCACCGTAGGACTCAGCAGTGAGTCCGCGCGCCGACGAATGAGCTGCGTTATGTTCCTTTGCCGTCGTCGATAACCAAGGATTTTCATTTGAAAGACGAACGATGGGTATCTGTGACTCACTGCACAAGACATTGCGTGTTCCATCTTACATTTTCAAACCACCAGGTCAAGCTTTCGGTAATACGTATGATCTTCAGGAGCGCGCGACACAATCTAAGATGATATGTATTATGTGAGTAACATTACAGAGCGAACCGGGGCCTTCCGGTTCGTGTTCCACGGTTGTGACCAAAAGGAGCCTGCATGGTCCAGACCACTCAGCAGCAGTTTTCGGGCGGTCAGCCCTCCTGCCTGACACGTCATGTGTGGAGTGGAGGTTGGCAATGAGCTTCTTCTCCCCCTCGCCCATGCCACGGATGGATAACTGGTTGAAGTCGGAAGAAAGACGACGGGCCTGGAGGCAAATGGTCCCCGGCGCAACCGTGAGAGTCCGGGGCTCTCAATCACCAAACGGAGTCGGAGTTGTGAAAAACAGGACTCCCAGAGGTGATGTCATTTGGATCTCCTTTGCCGATTCAACAAGCACAGAACTGTTCCTCTGTTCCGATGACGTCGACCTAGAACTCGCATAGAAAGCTCTCCGCTGCCCTGAGCCGCGTGGATAATAAGAGAGCTCTAATCCAGACGCCATTCGGCTCCGTCAGTTCGTACCCGCGCCTGTCCCTGCCCCTTGAAGCAAGAGGCAGGGAAGGCCGAATTGGCGTTAAGAACCCAGCACCGACCGGCATTCGCGGCAGGACGTGAGCAGCAAACGCAATTCCATTTGTCGGACATGAGCCATCAGGTTTCCTGCGAGGGCCGAGTGCTCATTCGAGGTGTCTCCAGGGCGGCTCCCGGACAGTGCTGGCTCGGGTCAGTGGCCGCCGAGATAGGCGGCGGTCACTTCCGGTTCGTCCAGCAGCCGGTTTGCGTCACCTTGAATCGTCAGGCGGCCGGATTCCATGACATAGGCGTAGTCGGCGATTTCAAGTGCCGCAACAGCGTTCTGTTCGACAAGCAGCACGGTAACCCCCTGCTCACGGATGCGTTCAATGGTCTCGAAGATGACATCAACGAGAACCGGTGCAAGACCCATGGAGGGTTCGTCCAGCAGGAGCAGTGTGGGATTGCCGAGCAAGGCCCGGGCAACTGCCAGCATCTGTTGCTCTCCGCCGGACATGGTGCCGGCCTTTTGGTTGACCCGTTCGCGAAGCCGGGGGAACAATTCCAGGACCCGTTCACGGTCTTCGCCGATGCTGGTGGTGTCCTTCCTGGTGAATGCCCCGAGGTCCAGGTTCTCCAGGACGGTCATCTTCTGAAAGATTTTGCGCCCTTCCGGCGAGTGGCAGATACCGAGTTTGACCACGTCGTGGCCGGGAGTTCCATTGATCGTGTTGCCTTTATAGATCACTTCCCCGTGCCTGGGCCGGAGGAGCCCGGAGATGGTGCGGAGCGTGGTTGACTTGCCTGCGCCGTTGGAGCCGATCAGCGTGACGATCTCTCCGGCGTAGACGGTCATCGAAAGATCCTGCACTGCGGCGATGTTCCCGTAGTAAACGGACAGTTCCTTTAGATCAAGGACGACGTCTTTGCCCTTCCCACGTTGGTTCGTCGGGTCAACGATTGTGCTCATGCTGGCTTGCTCCTTTTGCCTTCGCGGGTACCGGTTTTGCCCAGATAGGCTTCGATGACGGTCTGGTTGTTCCTGATGTCGTCCGGGGTTCCCTCCGCGATCTTGGCTCCGCGGTCGAGGACCGTGATCCGCTCGCTGATCTTCATGATGACGCTCATGTCATGCTCGATCAGCAGCACCGATATTCCACGCTCGTCCCGGACCCGGTAGACAAACTCGTTGAAAGTGGCTGATTCCTGGGGGTTCATTCCCGCTGTCGGTTCATCGAGCAGCAGTACCTTGGGTTGCAAGGCCAAGGCCCTGGCGATCTCCAAGCGCCGCTGGTCGCCGTAGGAGAGGTTGCGGGCCAGTTCGCCCTCCGCGTGCGGGATCCCCACGTACTCCAACAGCTCACGTGCGGTGTCCCGGGCTTGCTTCTCCTCCCGGCGCTGCTGGGGCAGACGGAGCACCGTTGAGAAGACCCCTGCCTTAAGGTGCGGATGCATTGCCACCATGATGTTCTCTTCGGCAGTCATCAGGTTGAACAGCCGGATGTTCTGAAAGGTGCGCGCGAGGCCGATTGACGCCCGGATGTGGGGCTTGGTGAGCGTGATGTCCTTGCCATCTAGGAAGACCGATCCATGGGTGGCCCGATAGAGTCCGGTAATCACGTTGAAGAAGGTCGTCTTCCCCGCACCGTTGGGACCAATAAGGCTCACGATTGACCGGGGCGGGATGGAGAACGAGACATCGTCGATTGCGACCAAGCCGCCGAATTTGATTGAGATGTGATCGGCGTACAGCACGTTCTCGGTGATGGGTCCCCCCATGCCAGGCGGGGCGGCATCGCCAGTGTCAGAGCCGGCAGCGCCTAAAATGGCGGGCCGCTCCCCAAGCTGGGTTACGTCAGGCAACGGCTGGTTCATCGGCCTTCATCCTTCGTTATATGGCCAGGGTCCTGGCTTGGCTCAGCGGCTAAAGCCGGGGTGACTGCGGCAGCGGCAGCAGCGATCTTCGCGTCTGCCTCAGGGTTTGACTGTGCAACCGCCTCGGTTTCCGCTTCGGCCTCAAGACTCTCAGCGCCCAAATCCTCGGCTTCGGTACGGCTGGGTGTACTCATCAAAGCTTTCGTTCTCTGTTCCGGCAGAAGACCTTCCCGCCTGAACAGCATCATGAGGACTAGCAGTAGGCCCAGAATCATGTAGTTGTATCGGGGAAGCACCCCGGCGAGATCCGTCCCGAACCACGTGTCGATCTGGACACCGATTTGCTTGAGCCCGTTGCTGTTCAGCCATGCGAGAAGGAAGGCCCCAACCGTGACTCCCCAGACGTTCCCCATGCCACCGAGAACGACCATGAGCAGAACCAGAACAGATTTGCCGAAGTCAAAACCGGACGGGGACACTGCGGTCGTGATTGCCGCAGCATTGGCAACGCCGCCGATTCCGCCAAAGATTGCCCCGACGGCATAGGCCAGCAGCTTTACGCGCACCAGGGGAACACCCATCATGGAGGCGGCCAGTTCGTCTTCACGCAACGCCAGCCATGCCCTTCCGAGGCGTCCCTCTCGGATCCTCAGTGAGACGAAGATGCACAAGGCGACCAGCGAACCTAGAACGAGGATCTTCCAGGTGTTCCCGGCTGCTGAGTTGGTCAGCAGATCCGGCGCGATATTGAGCGCCCCGAGGGGGCCGGTGCCAATGGGGTCGATTGAAGTGATCCCCGAATCGCCGTTGGCGACGTTCATGCCGGCGATATCGTTGGAATTCCGGAAAAACTGGGTAATTACTTCGCCAAAGCCCAAGGTGACCAAGGCGAGATAGTCACCGCGCAGACGCAGTGTCGGGGCACCGATAATCAGACCGAGGACGGCACAGACCAATCCGGCGACGAGCAGGACTAACCAGAAGTTGATATGGGTGCCGGGCGCGGAGTCCGGCACGGGAGAAAACAAGTGAAAGTCCCACTGCCAGTTGAAGGGGTAGGCCATGAGCCAGCCGGCCGTATAGCCGCCGACTGCCCAGAAGGCCACGTAGCCCAGATCCAACAGTCCGGCATAACCGACGACGATGTTCAGGCCAAGTGCCATGATCGCCCACATCAGGCATTCGTTGATGGTTGCCACGGGCAGCCATGCAATGACCGGTCCCGAGACCGACTTTCCGAGGCCTGGCAGGATCGCTTGGTAAACGAGGAACAGAAATACGATGGTCACACCGTAGCCGACGGGCCACTTATACCGTTGGAAAGAGTTCATGTCACACCTTTTCCGTCGTCGGTCGACCGAAGAGACCCTCGGGCTTGAAGACCATCAGCACGATGAGAATCAGGAAGACGACTGACTGGGACCAAGTTGAGCCCAAGCCATAAGCGCCTCCTTCATTGACCGCCTGAACGATGCCGATAGACAGCCCGCCAACTACGGCACCACTTAGACTCCCGATGCCGCCGAGCACGGCGGCCGTGAACGCTATCAGGCCGAGCTGCGTACCGGTGTCGTAGTAAGTCTGCGTTTGGCACAGGAAGTACAACACCGCTGCCGCTCCTGCCAGGCCCCCTCCTAGGGCAAAAGTAAACGAGATGGTTCTGTTGACATTGATGCCCATCAACCGCGCTCCGTCTTGGTCCTGGGCGACCGCGCGCATGGCCTTGCCCATCTTGGTGCGGGTCACAATATAGGTCATTGCCAGCAGGAGCGGGACCGTGATCACCACGACCATCAGCAGTTTGTAGACGAAGACGCCCTCCACGATTGGGCCGTGCCATACGACCGGCCAGTTCTTTTGGGCCGAGCCGTTGACATAATCCTGCTGGGCGATCCCCCGAAACAGGAACGAAAGCCCGACGGCGGTCATCAGCGGGGCAAGCTTGGGCGCTGACCGCAGCCGCCGGTAGGCAACGAATTCTGCTGTGACGTTGATCAAACTCCCGAACGCGATACACACGATCAGCGCCACGAGCAGGGGCACAATCGTGGCGACCGTTATGTCGCTGACGCCCATGACCCCAACCAACAGGCCTGCCGAAACGATGGTTGCGAGCATGAACAGGTCACCATGGGCAAAGTTGATCAGTTCAATGATGCCGTACACCATGGTGTAACCGAGTGCCACCAGTGCGTACAACAGACCATTCTGCAGACCCACCAGCAGGGAACCGAGAAACCGGTCAGGGTCCGCAGCCAAATTGGCAAACACCCAGATTCCTCCCGCCAGCACAACCACCGCTCCGAGGACACGGGACACCAACGGGCTGATCCAGGCCGTTCTTCGACGCCTGACCGCTCCCATCGTCAGGGAAACTATGGACATGGGGACTTCCTCTTCTTCTTTGACGTTGGTAATCAGCGTGCGCTTAGTCGGGCGTCAACGCTGGCTCTGCCAGGGCAGGAGTAAAACTGGAATGTGTTTGGTGAAGGTGCCGGGCCCCGGGGAACGGGGCCCGGCACCGCACGGTCACTGAACCGATTGGGTTTTCACGAAGGTTTCCTGGCCATCCTTGACCACCTCGACAGTGATGTCCCGCGCCGTCGTGTCGCCCGTGCTCGGGTCAATCTTGACTTCCCGCCCGGTGACTGACTGGTCTGCCGGAATAGCGATGCCTCCCCCGGTGAACACCGCGTCATTGACGCTCTTCCTTGTGCCGTCAGACTTGGCGATAGCGGCCAGGATGACCTGCACGGCTGCCACTCCATACAGTGGGTAGCTGCCTTCGGGGTCCTTACCGTACTTGGCCTTATAGGCCGCCAGGAGCTTGGCGCCGGCGCCGCCGTCCTTGATCAGTTGTTCCTGGGTCAGCCCGGCGAAAGTGATGTTCATGCCCGCCGACTGTGGAAGTTTGAGCAGATCGGGGAAGCCGCTGAAACCATCGGGGGCCAGCAGCTTGATCGATCCATCGTTGGCCCCAAGGACCGACACCTTATCCTTGACCAGTTGCCCGCCATTGCTCTCGTAGCTGCCGCCGAGGTAGACCATGTCCGCTCCGGAAGCCTTGACGGACTGGAACAGGGCTGTGTAGTTGGGTTGCTTAGCGTCCCAGGACTGCTGTCCCACAACCTCAATACCAAGCTTGGAAGCCGCTTCGGCAAAGGACTTCGCCACGCCCAGACCATACGTCTGGTTATCGTTCAACACGTACGCCTTCTTGACCTTCAAGTCGTTATAGGCGAACGCCGCTGCGGCCTGGCCTTGATAATCGTCCGTTGTCACGATCCGTGCAAAGTTCCGGGTGCTGGTCGGATAGTACTTGTTGGGCTCGCCTGTCTCCCAGGCTTTGGTCAGGCCAGGGTTGGTGTTTGAGTGGCTAACGATCAGCATCGGCCCGTCCGAGTCCTGGTTCAACGTCGGAACTTCGATTTTTGTGCAGCCCGAATTGAACGTGCCCATCACCGCGACTTCGTTGGTGTTCGCGACGTGGTCTGTTGCGTTCTTCGCGCAAGCAGCATCGTCCCAGTTGCCCTTGGCGGCGGTAGCGTCGTCATAGGTCTTTAGCGTGATCTCGTAGTCGCCAGCCTTATTGCCGACCTGGTCGAGGTAGAGCTGGATCATCTTATTCGTCGAGTCGCTAAGGGTTGCACTCGTTCCCTGTAGGGGCAAGTCGGTCGAGATCGTGAGCTTCTTGCTGCCAGCTTCATTGCCGCCTCCCGTGCCGCCGCCATTGCCACCGCAAGCCGTGAGTGCCAGTGTCGCCGCGATACCTATGGCGGTCGCGCGTGCGAGGGATCCTCTTGCCATCGCTTCTCCTTCTCCTGGGAAGTACGTTCTGCGCACGGTGCGCAAACGGAGTGATACGGCATGTGCGAGAGTTGCAGGCCCCGCGCCGAACGATCGCAGGTTGATCCACAGACTGGATCAAATGTGAAACTCATCACACAGAACATCATTAATAATACATAACATCAATGACGGCAAGACTCTTGATTGCGTTCCGTCACATCGACGTTCCAGCGCGTCATGGAAGAAGTCGGGGCAAACTGAGCGCGCCAAGGCTGGGTGCTGCCGGCGCAGAATGATCGCGTCGTTATTCTTGGGGGCTCCAGGTTGCCGCCGCCATGCGCGAGCTCGGGGTTCCACGCTGACTGGAGGGCCTGCTAGCCGCATGCGCGGCTGGCCCGCTCCACAATCACGTGCCCTGGCGAAGCATCCGCTACCCGAGGTGATTGAACTGGTCCACACCCCCAGCGGGAACCCGCGAGTGCGTGGATGGGCAGGCAGGATTCCGGGGGCCGGCCAGTGGGGAAGGTCGTTAGTCTGGTTACCGCGGTCAGCGGGCGCCTGCGCCCTGCCTCGGCGTCCACTACGAGAGGCTTTGGGCTGGTTTTGGCAAATGGGCGCGTTGGTCGCAGCGGACCTGTTCGGTTCCCTGTTTTGAGCACTGAGCGATGGTAAAGTCACATACTAGATATCATGTATTCAGCGTCGGAGGGACGGCCATGGCAACTGCGGACCTAGCGAGAGAGCAATGGAGCGGTATCGCCGGCCAGGTCGGCGTGCTCAAAAGCGACCGCGTCGTCGCTGTTCTGGAGCAACAGATACTTAGCGGGGCCCTGCCCACAGGCACGGTACTTCCCAAGGAAAATGATCTCTGTGAGTCGCTGGGCGTCAGCAGGACCGTTTTACGGGACGCCGTACGTGTTTTGGTAGCCCGGGGCCTTTTGTCGGTACGTCAGGGCCGGGGAACTGTTGTGACCGAGCCGAGCGACGACGCCTTTTCCGGCGCAATGGTAGCCCTTCTTGCACGTGCGAACCTCTCCATGCGTGAGGTTATGGAGTCCCGGGAAATGTTGGAGACTCTGATTGTCGGCATAGCAGCGGAGACCGGCACTGAGGACGACTGGGTTCGTCTTGAGAAGGCCTACGACGCACTCAGCGACGCCGTGGCGCAGCCCGATTCGGAAGCGGCCAACCAGGCCCACGCTGAATTCCACACGGGAATCATGGAGGCAACGCACCGCCCAGCGCTGACGTTGATGCTGTCTCCGATGAGCAAGATTGCTGTGCTCACCGGCCTTGCCTCAGTCCAAGCCGGCCCGACCGGCGGCTGGGAGGTAGAGGCACACCTGCCCATTCTGGAGGCACTTCGGAAGGGCGATGCTGCTGCCGCCCGGGAAGCCATGCGCGCACACTTTGTTGCATCGACACGGCCGGCGAGCTATCAGGACTTCCTCGATCAGCCGTTCGCCTCGACATACTTCAGCCAAAACCCGTCAGTTCTCTAACCACTACAGCCAAGGTGTGGCCCTGAAAGGATATTGCCATCCCGTCAGGGCCACACCTTTATCCGCCCGCTACTTCATCGCTTCAGTGGAAAAACCCTTGTCCAGACTTCTCGTTCCGGTCCCGCGCACCCAGTTGGAACTCACCGAACGCACAAGCGAAGGGCGTCCTTACGATTGAGCCACGAGGCCGTGGCTTGATGCACTGCCGAAAGCACCTGCCTCGGCTGCGGCCTCGTACGCGGAGTCATCGACCCCGATGACTTCCGCGAGGACGGAACGAGTGTGCTCGCCCCGCTGCGGAGCGCGGGTTGGTGTCCGCGTTGCGTTCCCGACTTTGACTGGTGAGGCAATGGTTTTTACTGTGCCATAGAGTGGGTGCTCGGCCTCGAGAACCATGCCGCGGGCATCGGTCTGAGGATCCTTGAAGGCTTGTTCGACCGTGTTCACCTCACCCACGGGAACGGCTGCGGCCTTCAGGCAGGTAACCCAGTGGTCCACGGGCCGTTCCAGGAACGTCTCGTTAAGGATGGCCAGAAGAGATTCTGAGTTTTTCTGCCGGTCGGACAGCGACTTGAAGTCGGGGTGCTCGGCCAGTTCCGGCCGACCGATGGCCTCCGCAATCCGCGTCCAGAACTTAGGTTTGGCGGCGGCGATCACAAACCAACCGTCCGAAGCCTGGAATGCCTGGAAGGGAACAATCGAGGGATGCGCAGAGTGACGGGTCCGCTTTGGTTCGAACCCGGCATTGAGGTGCCACACTCCGGGATAGGTCAACATGGCGATGCCCGTGTCGAACAAGCTGACGTCGCAGTCCATGCCGACACCGTCTCGTTTGGCCGCCCAGAGTCCGGACATCAACGCCAGCGCAGCGACGTACCCGGTTGAGAAGTCCACGATTGAAAGGCCTGACTTAGTGGGTGGGCCGTCCGGTTCGCCAGTGATGTCCATCCACCCTGTGAGACCCTGGATTACATAGTCATAGCCAGGCTCGTTCTTGCGAGGTCCTGTCATGCCGTAGCCGCTTAGAGAGCAGCAAACGATGGCCGGGTTAAGGTGTTTGAGCTGGTCGTAGGTAATGCCGATTTTCTCCGGCACATCGCCACGCATGTTTGAATAAACAGCATCGCTCTCCTGGACGAGCCGCTCGAAGATCTCCCGTCCGGCTCCGCTGTTGAGATCGAGGCTGATCGACTTCTTCCCGCGGTTGAACGACTCGAAGAACAGGGAGTCCTCACCTTGGAAGTACGGGGGAATATAGCGTCCGATGTCCCCGCGAATAGAAGGGTCCTCGATCTTGATGACCTCGGCTCCGAGGTCCGCCAGGTGGGAGGACCCGAACGGTCCTGCTCCGTACTGTTCAAGTGAGAGAATTCGGATACCTTCCAAAGGCAGTGTCACGTTCTGTTTCCTTTCACGCAGAGTTAGTTGGCCGTCTGACTGACCAGGCGAAGTTGCGTATAGGCGAGGATTCCTTCGAGGCCACCTTCGTAACCGACGCCACTGTTGCCCATGCCTCCGAGGGGAACATCGGGCAGCGAAGGTGCAAGCTGATTGATGCCGATGTTGGAGACGTTCAGCTCCGCCGTGACGCGATCCTGCACCGAAAGGGAATCCGTGAACAGATATCCCGTGAAGGAGTACGGGTTCGCGTTCGCAAGTTCCAGAGCTTCGTCGAGACCACCGACCGGAATCACCGCAGCAATCGGACCAAAGGGCTCCTCGGTCACGATGTCAGCATTCTGAGGCACATCGGCGAGGATCGTCGGTTCGAAGAAGAACCCATCCCTCTTTACCTGGTGGCCGCCCGTCACCAGGCGCGCTCCCTTCGCAACTGCGTCCTCGGTGAGCCGGACAAGGGCATCTACGCGGCCTTGATGGGCGACGGCGCCCATGGTGACGCCGTCCTCGTTGCCATGTCCGAGGACATAGGACTGTGCCTTCTTGGCGAAGGCTTCGACGAAGTCCGAATAGAGTGACTCGTGCACGTAGTAACGGCTCGGAGCCACGCAGGACTGACCGGCGCTGCCAAACTTCGCCCCGGCAGTCGTGGCAATGACGTGTTCGACATCAGCATCGTCCCACACGATTACAGGCGCATGCCCGCCGAGTTCAAGGACATGGCGGGTCAACGTCGGAGCGGCCTGTTCTGCAAGCAGTTTTCCTACATGCGTCGATCCCGTGAAGCTAAGAATCTTAACCTCAGGGCTGCTCAGCAGTTGCTGGCTCAGGGCTGCTGGGTCTCCAAACACCAAATTGATGACGCCTTCAGGCAGGCCGGCTTCCGCGAAGATCTCAACGATCAGGCGCGCAGTTGCGGGTGTGTACTCGGCAGCCTTCAAAACCACCGTGCAACCTGCAGCAAGGGCTGCACCCAACTTGCGGGTGGCAAGGACGGCAGGGAAGTTCCACGCATTGATCAGAGCAGCAACGCCGAGCGGTGCCGGTGTTGAGCTGCGCCGGCTACCAACGGCGATGCCGGGGAAGCTTCGGCCTTGGATCCGTCCTGCGGCTTCTCCGTTCCATCGCAGGGTGTCGATGGAACGCTGGATCTCACCCCGGGCATCTGCCTGTGTCTTGCCGGTTTCCAGCAGGATCGTGGCTGCGGCTTCATCAATGCGATCGCTGAGGATTTGGGAGGCTCGCTTGATGATGTCGCCGCGTGCAGACGGCAGAGTCCTGCTCCAGGACGCGAACGCCGCGTCTGCTGCGGCGATGGCTTCGGCTACCTGATGTGCCGAGGCAAGTGACACCTGACCCACAATCGAACCTGTGCCGGGGTCGACATTGTCGAGTATGCCGGCTTCTCCGGTGACCCAAGCGCCATTGATGAAAAGATCAGCACTCATTCGAGGCTCAACTGTTGACATTTCGGTGTTTTCCGTCCTGTTGCTTCGAGTATTCGTAGGTAGGCCCTTGAGGGCCAGGGATGGCCTTACCCATGTAGGCCGGCTGCGTCCGAAACTCCGTAGGCTTGCCGTTGGAACGGAAAGCCGGGAAGTCAGCACAAGTGCGGCCGACGTGATCAAACGCGTGCCCGTGCACTTCCCGGGCTCCGCAGTCGGAAGGAACAGCCCAGGACTCGGCAGATTGGCGGCACTGTCGCTGGTTAGCACAGTGTTCTAATGAGCTCTTGGGCAATATCTTCCTTGATCGGAATGATCAAAAGGGCCAGTGACCTTTCTGACCGAGCGACCTACATCTAAATCATAGATGTTATGTATGATGACTGCAATGGATGGCCAGCGGGAGAATGTCTCCCCTCACTGCTCTCTGATTCGTGACCGAACCAGGCCCTGGGGAGTGCTCAGGTATCTGACGCCTGCAGGCACCATCACCCGGGACGGACTCAGCAACGTGAAGACTCGTCCCGGATGGCTGGAAGTGTTGAGGGTAGTCCCAGGATTCTTGGCCGTCTCAGAGAAGGAATCTGACAACAATCTCACTGCTGGCGTCCCGGCAGCTCCGTGCGGATGCCCAGCTGTGGATCGCTGAGCACCCGCCCATGCCTCCGGCATCCCACTTCCGTGGCCCCGTCAGGGGATTCCCGTCCAACGCCTCGTGTAAGGAAGGAGGATTGCCTATGTCAGACTGTCTGCTCCGGAGATGTCCGCTAGGGCTCCGTGAATCAAGGGTCTGACCAGGCTATAGTTTTCGGCTACTGGGAAATGGCCGATGTCTGCGAGGATGCCGCCCCGTATCCCGGAGTTTTCCTTAAGGGTGCGCCAAGTGTCCTCGGGTGTGCAAGCGTGGTCGTATTCGCCAGTCCAAAGGTATACGGGGCAGGCTTCAGTGTCGATTTCGCCGATCCTTCCCCGAAGGTCAGAGTCCTCGGAGTAAAAGTAGGTGTCGCCGCGGTACATGCCCGGACCCCCTTGGGCGTAATGCCACCACACCGAACGCTTCGAATGCTCCGGACTCTGCGGCGCCATCAAACCATACGTCCAGGACGGGATGGACTGGTGAGCGTTGACGTCTGCATGCAATGACCAGTCCGCAAAACGTCCAGTCACCTTTGCTGCACCCGAGAAGCCGATGACGCCAGTGAACTCGTCAGGGTGGTCCAGCGCCAGATGAAGTACCAAAGAACCGGCCATCGAGCAGCCAACTACCGTGGGAGCATCGAGGTGAAGGGCCCTGCAAAACGCCCGCACGGTCTCAATGTAGAGCGACCGGGTAAGTCGGTACTCTCGAAGCCACCACTTGTCGGCGGGCATGCTCTTGCCATGACCAGGGAGGTCGAACGCGATCACCCGATACCTGCCGGTTAGCTCCGGATCCGCCATCATATCGTGGTATTGGCGGGAATCTGACCCAGCGGTGTGGAGGCAGACGACGGCGGGACCCTCTCCGGCGGATTCGTAATAGATCGTTTGGCGTTCTCCAGCGATCTCACACGTCACGTAGCGGCCCACAGGCCCGTTGTTCAGATCCGGCAGTTCCGCGCGGATATCAGCCCCTGTGCTGACACCTTCCCCTTCGAGACCCTCCCGGGCTGCGCCGCACCACCGGTTGAGCGTCCGCAGATGACGGATCGCAGCCTCGAGGTCACTGTCAATGGTGAACGTGCTGCTGTACTTGTTCAGGGCAAGCAGGCCGTTGTACTGCGGTCGGGGGGAAAGCTGAAGCAGCCCGGACCAGTCCCCCAGGCTTCCGCTCAGCGTCACCTCCTCGACATCCTGCTCCGTCTTCCCCAAATCGATGACGAACTGTTCGGCATCGATGTTGAACACCAGCCGAACCGGTGAGAAGCGTGCCAGGAGTTTGAGTTCCTCGTCTTCCTCAAGGTTCAGATCTTCGAGTCCTTGGATAAGTTGATGGGCACTGGCGAAGCTCATACTGCCTCCTTGGGTGAAAGTACGACAGCGAACGGGGCGCTCTTGAGATCAACGGGAGGATAGTTGGTCGCAACAACTGGATCGTGACCGGTTACTACATCCACGTAGGTGCCCGACTTCAGTCTGCTTTCAATCATGTCGAATACTTCGAAGCCCGTCGGGAGGTCTGTCATTGAGCAGAACGGCATCCGCTTCTCAAGGGTGTCATTGAAATGGACTGCGTCGGAGGTGAGCAGCAGAACCCCATCCTTTGTGTCGATCTCGACAATCGCTTGACCGGGCGAGTGGCCGCCAACTTCAAGGACCCGGACACCGGGTACCGGTTCGGCCGCGCCGGTAAAGAGGCGCAGTCTGCCTTGAGATTCCAAAATGTCCAAGTCCCGTCCTGCCTCGGGGTCGAAATAGGCAGAGAAGAGCTTGTTCCTGGCCAGGTCGCTGTTCCAGAACTCACGCTCGGACTTTGCGAGAATGAAGTCGGCGTTGGGGAAATCCAACAGGTTGCCGGCGTGATCCCAGTGAAGGTGGGTCATGATTACGAGGACCACGTCCTTGGCATCAACCCCCAAAGCTTCAAGGGCGGCGACGGGATGGCGGTGCATCTGCCGGTTCCGCCGTTTGCCGCCCTCGGGATAGAAACCGGTGTCGACCAGAATCGGGCCCAGCACATGTTCGATAAGCCAGAAATAGTACGTAGTGTGCTGGTCGCCGTCGGGCTCACCGTAGAGCTGGTAGCTCATGTGCACCTCGCTCTTGAGCGACTCGCGAAGGCCGAATTCAATCGCAATTACTCTTCGCACCGGGGATTGAGATTCACTCATCTCAAGAGCTCCTCTATCTCGCTGGTTGCTTTCAGCCGTTCGATCCACTGCCGCCGTCGTGGGCCTGGACGCTGGGCTCCAGGCCTTCGGCGCCAACGACTTCCTTCCAAGCGTCGAAGCCTGTCTGGAACGCCACAACGCCAGCTTCAGGAATGGCGATTTCGATTGCTTCGAGGATTTCCCGAGGGCTCAGACCAAGGTCGAGCGCCACTCGAATGTGAGACTGAATCTGGCCCTTGGATGCCCGCATCACCGTCAGCGAAACAATGAAGATCAGCTCTTTCGTTTTGCGGTCAAGCAGTCGTTGGTTCAGATAAGCGGCGGAAACGATTCCGTTGGCGGCCTTGAGAACCTCGAAATCATGCAGGGCCATCACCTTGTGGTAGTCCAGCACATAGCCGCGCTTTGCGACCATGTCGTCGACGTAAGCCTTTGCTTCAGGGTGGATTTCAACCGTGTGATCAGTCATTTCTATGTTCCTCAGTTCTGACGCAGTTTGGATGGATTTGTTCTCGTTGTCTCGCTCAGATTGCAGCGTTTACGGGAGCGCCGTCGTACCTCGCGTGCAGCGGGCGTGAGGCGACTCAACCCCTCATACATCATAGATAGTATCTATGATGTGCTTTCAAAACATGGTTCTATTGCAAAACCGGAGATGTTACGCCCGATGATTTGGGTGGTGTATGCTCCTGACGACCAATGCAGGACGGAACTACACCGGACAAGTCCGGCTAGTTAGTTTTGACAGGAGCAATCAAGCGCAGACAGGGGTGCAAGGACTAGCGATTGCGGTACCTGGGGGCGAGAAACCTATTGGGTACTTGCTGCTGCTCCCGGTGTTCTGGCCGCGGAACTGCTTGCGCGACTTTGGCGCGAAATGCCACGCGGAGGGAACGTTCGGTGGCTGCTTGGAGAGCGGGAAAGCTGTTCAGCTAGACGCGTCGCAAGAAGTCGGAGAGGACATCGACCCCGAAGGTAAGCGACTCCAGTGGGACCCGTTCATCGACATTGTGGAACATGTCCGCAAAGTTGAACTCGGGCGGCAGCATCATCGGAGCAAATCCGTAGCCGTCGATGCCGATCTGGGAGAACATTTTATTGTCGGTGCCAGCGGGCAGTATGTACGGAAGAACCATCGCATCAGGATCCTTTCCCCGCACGGATTCCGTCATTGCCGCCATAACCGATCCGGTAGCCGGTGAGCTGATACCAGGGAGGTTTGTGACTACCTCGACTTCGATGTCGGCTCCCACCAACCGCCGAACCTCAGCTATGGCCTCGAGTTCCCCTCCTGGCAAGGCGCGAACATCCACTAGTGCTTCGGCAAGTGCGGGCACGACGTTTTGCTTCATCCCGGCGCGAAGCACCGTGGTGTTGGCTGTCACGCTCAGCCCACCCTCTATAAACCCGGCAGCATGACCTAGTGAGGCCAGGGCCTCGTGGGGACCTACTGTCTCAGGAGCCCCTAACTGCTCGCGGATGGCCCTAATGAGCACGTCAGTTGCCTCAAGCATTTGAACTGGCCAAGAATGAGCCGACAAACGCGCGACGGCTTCTGCCAGGCGGGCTATGGCTGTGGCGCCGTAGGCGCGTGAGCCGTGGCCTGCAGGGCCTCTGGCGATGAGACGGAGCCATGTGAGACTCTTCTCCCCGGTCTGAACCATGTACGCGCGACGCCCGTCGATGTCCACCGAGTAGCCGCCAACTTCGCCGATCGCAGCGATCGCACCAGAAAAGAGTTCCGGCTTGGAATCCACGAGATACTGTGCACCGAGGCGTCCTCTGTCTTCTTCGTCTGCAAGGAAAGCCAGGATTACGTCACGTTGTGGCTGCTCCCCCATGGACAGCATCTCATGCGCCGATGCGAGCATCATGGCGACCATGTTCTTCATGTCCACAGCACCACGGCCCCACAGGCATCCGTCAGCGATGACGCCACCATAGGGGTCATGGGTCCATCCCGCATCATCGGCAGGAACGACGTCAAGATGTCCATGGACGAGGATCGGCGGAAGACTACTGTCTTTCCCGGGAATTCGGCTTACCAGTGATGCCCGTCCTGCTTCTGGGGTGAACATTGTCGATGAGAGCCCCATTTGGGTCAGTTGCGACTCCACGTACTGGGCGGCGACTTCTTCCCCGCGTGATTCTCCATTGCCGTAGTTGGTAGTGTCGATTTGAATCAGATCTCGTGCAAGTGCGGCCGCGTGGGAAAGTTCTGAAGGATAGTTGCTCACTGCGGTCTCCTATCCCTGGACGTATTGATGTCCGCGGCGCACGGCAAGCCAGTAGAAGACGACGCTGAGGGCAGACAGCACAGAAATGTAAACGGGGAACACCCAATAGAGGTCATTGACCCTGAAGAACAGCAGCAAGTAGGAGGCCGTGCCTCCGAATACCGCTGCGGCGATGCCTGTCCCCAGGGATACCCCGGTGGTTCGTGCTGATTTTGGCATCAGCGACGTGGCTATGTAGTTATAGAGACCCATGTTCGAGGCCACCACTGTTCCTCCTACGAACATGACCATCGCATAGCTCCAGATTCCGGGCTGTGAATACAGGAGCATTACGAAAGAAGCTGGCACCAGCAAAACACGCAGAACAGTAAACACCCGCCCCGCTCCGTAGACATCCGCCATACGTCCGACTACGGGCCCTGCGATGATGAACAAGACCCCCATGCCCACAAGGATCAGAAAGACGAGGGCGGGGTCCTCCTTGTAGACAGTATTGGCGAGATTTGGCAGGCCCACGTTCCACGAATACGTCGCCACGGTCACGCCTGCAATCACGAAGATCACCGCGAGCAGTGCGAGCCTGACTTTCCAAACGGAGGCCCAGACCAGACCAATGCGGTCGGTTACGATGTCGAGTTCACTCGTTTCGTCCTCCGCCTTCTGAGTAAGCGTCTCCGGCAGAGTGCGCCGCAACAAAATGACGACGACGCCGAAGATACCCCCAAGAATAAAGGGAATTCTCCAACCCCAGGAAGCCAGAGCGTCGGCCGGTATAGCCAGGCTGGCCACATATGAGATGACTGCGGAACCGACGATGCCGAATTGAATAAAAGTACCGGCGACGAGGCCCAAATAGCGACCGCGTTCCCCCCGTGGTGCCAGTTGTATTGCGACCGCGTTTGCTACACCAGCTTCGACACCGGTCGACAGTCCCTGAATCAGGCGTAAGCCAACCAGAATGAAGCCTGCTGCAATGCCTATGGTCTCGGCTGTGGGCAAAATGCCCATCAGGAACGAGGTCACACACATCGTGGTGACCGAAAGGATCATCACTTTCCGATGGCTGAACCGATCCGCAAGTGGCCCTAGAAGCACCGCGCCAAGAGGCCGGGCGATAAACCCCACACCAAACACAGCCAAAGCGCTCAGCGTCGACGTGACTGGGTTGTCAGAAGGGAAGAAATGAGGACCGAGGAACGCCGCCATCAAGCCATAAATATTCCAGTCATACCATTCAAGGGCGACACCACCGCCCAATCCTGCGGTTACCCGCTTAGGAGGCCGTTCTACCTTCTGTTCGGACCCAACGGAGCTCAGTGACATGACTTCCCTAACCTGTTATGTATTAGATATTATGTTTCAGATCACATCCAAACTCATTACCGCATCCGGTGTCAATACAGGTTCTGGTTTTGGTCAAGCCGATCCGCCTTCGGCAGTCTGTATACATACTTGAGCCAGGGCAGGCTCAGACGCTCCTGTCTCTGGAAGCCTGACCGTAGCGACACACACGGAGGAAGAGCGAACCCGCCCCACGCAGCAGTCATACCGCTGACTCTGTCCGGGTTTGGAGTCGTCGGCCTGCAATTCACGGAGCCGGTCCGGGCCGGGGCCTACGGGTCCACGTTGCATCAGTCCGGGGACACCACACCGAAACACTTACCACCCACGACCAGTCCCTGCCCGACAGTAACGATTGGCGACCTCGTAAGCCCATTGGGACACCTTCGAACGGACCCAAGCGCAGGTTATCGTTCAGGCGCTGCAGTCGACCACGGCAGCCCGGGAACGGTCCGTCCCGAAGCGACAGCAGTCCTCCGTAGTGACCTCGACGTCGTAACGGCCACCAAAAGCCACCTTCTAAGTCACTGGACAGAGCTGCAATAAGCGGCAGAAGCTGGCCGAAGCCGGATACGCATTTCAGCAGCCACTGGCGCGGCACTGCCCGCCGCGGATCTTATTCAAACCGGTGTCCAGGGGGTTGGGGTGTGAAACGATCAGAGCCTGCCCCAACGGCACATCAACCTTCATCCTGGACCTCCTTGCCCGAGGGATGGGACTGGATGCCGCCATCCTCGAAGTCCAGGGCCGCGGCATAGCAGAAGCAGACCCTCAGGCAGACCTCAGCGGATCGACGCTGCAACCAAAATCCGCTTACTGAGCTGTCAGCGCTGGTCGAATGTCAGCCATTTCGTGGGCGGCGGAATTCAGCGGTCGTCGCAACAATTTATGGTTCGGTCGAGGGTGAAGCCAGTGTACTCAGGTACTCGAGCGGGCTATGCCATCCGAGGACTTCTCGTGGACGCTGGTTGATCTCGGCGGCCACCATAGCGAGGTGCTCGCGGGAATGGACGCCCAGCTCCGTTCCCTTCGGGAAATTTTGCCGAAGCAAGCCATTGGTGTTCTCGTTCGAGCCGCGCTGCCAAGGACTCGCGGGGTGGCAGAAGTACACAGGGATGAGTGTCTGCCGCGTGAAATCCTGATGGCAGGCCATCTCAGTGCCCTGATCCCATGTCAGGGATCGGCGTAGGTGGGCTGGCAGCGGGTTCATGGCTTCGGCCAGTCGGTCTCGCAGGTTCTCGGCTCCGCGGTTCCCGGCCAGATGCACGAGGAGGATGAACCTGGTGGTCCGTTCGACCAGGGTGGCAATTGCAGAGCGTCCGCCCTTTCCAATGATTAAATCGCCCTCCTTACGGTGTTGTTGTGGGTGATTTCGGAGCTGTCGTAGTGTTTCGATCACCCTCGGGTGGCGGGTATGGCACTAGGTCGCCCTGCCGCTTGGACGGCTCACTGGGAATGGCCGCCCGCTGCCCGCCGATGGCTCGACCGCTGATTGAGAATTACGACATTGATCGTTGGGTAAGGACGTGCCGGCGTAGTTATCGACAGGGCCACCGTATTGGAGCTGATCGAAGGGGCCTGAACATGCCGGCATTCTGGGTAGGAATCGACTCGGGCAAAAGAGCACATCATTGCGTCGTGATCGATCAGACGGGGACCGTGCTGCTCTCGAAACGGGTCGAGAACGACGAAAACGCACTCCTCGAACTCATAGCCGCGGTCGCGGAGATCGCGGCTGACGGTGAGGCCTGTTGGGCCACTGATCTGAACTCCGGCGGAGCGGCCCTGTTGATCGAGTTGTTGGCCGCGCACGCCCAGCAGTTGCTCTATATCCCCGGGCGGATCGTGCATCACGCCGCAGCGACATATCGCGGGGATGGCAAGACCGACGCGAAAGACGCCAGGATCATCGCGGACCAGGCGCGGATGCGCACCGATCTGCAGCCCGTCCGTGGTGCGGATCAGATCAGCGCTGACCTGCGGCTCCTGAAGGCCCGCCGCACGGATCTGATCTGCGACCGGGTCCGGGCAATCAACAGGCTCCGCGCCACTTTGCTGGAATACTTTCCGGCGCTCGAGCGTGCGTTCGACTACTCCAAGAAAGCACCCCTCATCCTTCTGAGCGGCTACCAAACCCCGAGGGCATCCGGCGGGCAGGGCTGACCCGGCTCGCCAGCTGGCTCAGAAAACGCGGCTGTCGTAACAGTGCCAAGATGGCCGAGAAAGCCCTGCAAGCCGCGAACTCCCAGCACACGGTCCTGCCCACACAGGCCACAGGCTCCGCCTTGGTCGTCCGGTTGGCCGAGCAGATCAGCGCACTCGATGCAGAAATCGCGGGCATCGATGCCCAGATCACTGAGCTGTTTCGGCAGCATGACAGCGCCGATATTCTGCTCACCATGCCCGGGTTCGGCCCTGTGCTCGCAGCAACGTTCCTCGCTAACATCGGCGGCAACCTGGACACGTTCGACTCCGTCGACCGGCTCGCAAGCGTCGCGGGCCTGGCACCGGTCCCACGTGATTCCGGACGCATTAGCGGGAACCTGCACCGGCCACGTCGCTTCAACCGCAGACTCTTGCGAACCTGTTACCTCGCCGCCCTCTCCAGCCTGAAAAACAGCCCCGCCTCGCGAATCTACTACGACCGGAAGCGCGGAGAAGGAAAGTCACATAAACAAGCCCTCATCGCCCTGGCCAGGCGCCGCATCAACGTCCTCTGGGCCATGCTCCGCGACCATACGGCCTACCAGGAACCAATCACAAGAATCAGCGCTCAAGCGGCTTGACAGAAACATTGAGATTCCCAATGCCCGGGAACTAACCTGCCGGCGACTTCTGCAGGCCTGTCCCGAATCATGACCATGTCCGGGAAGCGCCTGGTCCGGTATTCCTTCCGGCGACGGGGGCGGCGTCCGGTCCTTCCGCTGCGCAGAGAGGCTGCGGGATCAAAGGCTAGATCCAGGCTTCCGTTGCTCTTGACGAAGTTCCCGTGCACGATCCCCTCCATCAAATCGTGGGACCAGAAAGGGCAATGGTATTCGCTTCCTCCGAGACAGGAAACATTGTCATTCAGGGAGGACGCTTCAGTCCGTTAGGGGCTGCTAGTTCGTTGCTGACGGACGTCTCGAACCTCGTACAGGCAAACGCGGTTGGCTTCATCTGAATCAAGTCGGACTGACCTCGCGCAGCGAGGCGCCAGCTATCCGCACCGCCAGCTGCCCTGATGAGCTGTCGAGCTAGGGTGGAGATGGCGCTGGGACTACGTCTGGCTTGGAAATCTCGATTGGGTCGGCGCAGAGATACCTTACGCGGCTGCCCTTGAGAATCAGTCCTGCGTCCATACCGGCAGGCATGACTCCTGGGAAAGGAGTACATCCTTCGCTCGGCATACGGGGATTGGGTTGGCGTCCGAGGGAAACCAACGATCACGATTGCTGCGGCACCGACGTCATGCGACGACAACCTCCAGAGAGATGCTCGTGTGCAGCGCCCGGCACAACCGCATGCTCATCTGACCTACACCCCCAACCTGACGTGTAGGCAGTTTGACGAGGGACGACTCAATCAGTGAACATGGCTCCGACCTTGCTCTCGAAGCGCACATCTTGCCGTGTGCCGGTGTCGGCATCAAAGGACACACGGATGGAGTGGGCACCTATCGTCACCCTTGGTCTTGGCACTGTCCGCGTTTTGTGAACACGCCAGGTCATTAGCTGGCGCGGTCGCCAAGTCACTTCGGAGCAGCCTCGTGACGATCTCCCTCCCAAGAGCTAATGCGTCTGATCAGGCATATGTGGGCGACCGGGCCGGTGCTGGGCAGTCGTGGCCATTGTCGCCGCTCACGAAGGTTCCTTGGGATGTGTGTGGGGCGGGCTGACGGGGACGGCCTCCGGGCCGTGAGGACTGGTTTGCTGGGCTTTACGCGGGAGTGAGTGCGAAGTCGTACTGTTCAATGAAGCGGGGCCGTGCGTCCAGGGCCGTGGCTGCGTTGTTCACCCAGGAGGGGTCTCGAAGGAGAGCCCTGCCGAGGAAGATAGCTTCCACGGCTTCGCTGGCTACCAATTCGCGGGCCCACGCCGGATCAGCTACGCGTCCGACGGCAGCGACGGGGACATGTGTCTCGGATTGCACCCGTGCCGCGTTGCTGACTTGGTAGTCCCTGGTATTCGGGATCCTCGCGGGGATCAGGCCACCGGATGAGCAATCCACTAGGTCGATGCCGTGTTCGTGCGCCCACTTGGTCAGTTGTACGGTGTCTTCAACGGACCATCCGGACCGGTGGTCGTTGGGGTCCTCACTGACCCAGTCCGTGGAGGACACCCGCAGGAACACGGGACGGTCTTCGGGCCATTCTTTGCGCACGGCGTCGATGACCTCGAGGACCAGTCGGGCGCGGTTTTCCAAGCTTCCGCCATACTCATCCCCGCGCTGGTTGGAGATGGGCGAGAGGAAGGAGTGCAGCAAATAGCCGTGCGCCGCGTGGACTTCAACGACCTCGAAACCGGCGCGAAGGGCGAGCCTTGCCGAACGCGCAAAGGAGTCAACGACGTCGGAGATCTGCGCCCGGGTGAGCTGTGCAGGCACTGGATTCCCGGGGAATTCCACAGCAGATGGGCCAAGCGGCTGCCAACCCCCTTCGGCCTCGCCAAGAGGTTCCCCACCCAGCCATGGCCTGTCCGTGGAGGCCTTCCGTCCTGCGTGCGCCAGTTGAATTCCGGGTACAGCCCCGCCCTGCCCAATGATGTTGACCAACCGCGCGAAGTCCCCCACCTGTTCCTCGGACCACAGCCCCAGGTCAAACGGGGTAATCCGGCCTTCGGGAACAACACCGGTCGCCTCAATCATGACCAGTCCCACCCCTCCGGCGGCCCGCGAGGCATAGTGGCCCAGATGGAAATCGTGGGGACGGCCGATCCGGTCGCCCTCGGCGTCCGCCGAATAGGTGCACATCGGCGACATCCACGCGCGGTTCGGGATGGTGAGGCCCCGGAACGTAACGGGGTCGAAAATATCAGCCATGCTGGCCTCCTCCAGAGCAGGATCATTGTTCGACAACTAACGTAGTACGATGATTGTCGTATTACCAAGTGCGTAGAACTGGAGCCAAGTCTTGGATAATCGACTCATGCGCACCCTCGAGCACCCGTCAGCCGATCAGATCAGGATCGATGACGTCCTTTCGGCGCTGGCCGATCCCATGCGTCGGCGGATCGTGACCCAACTGGCAAATGGCCATGACGACCAGGCCTGCATCGCCTTCGAGCTGCCCATCAGCAAGTCCACCTCAACGCACCACTTCCGCGTACTGCGCGAAGCTGGCGTCATCGAGCAGCGTTACCAAGGAACGGCCATCATGAACAGGCTGCGCTGCGACACTTTGGATGAGCTGTTTCCAGGGCTCTTGCGAGCCGTCCTCCTTGCCGGGCGCACCGCGCCCACCGCAGTTGACTGAATGTCCTGCGCGCCAGTTAACTGAACCGGATCCGACCGCTGGAAACGCTTCTCGCGGTCGCCCGCATGCATTCTCCCGCCCTGGAAGGCCCCCTCGTGGAGCATGACCAGAGCACGCGCAGCGCGATCGGGACGGGGATGCCCCGTGTGCGCGAGATCGCCCGTGGGCTCGCCCCGACGGCCAGGTGCGCTGATCGTCAACGGTGGCCCACACTGGGTGGGTGCGGATTGGGTATTCTTCAACGGCTTGGAGATAGCGATGACAAGGCCGCCGGCGTTCCGCTGGTTCATCCGTGGTCTGCCACACCCGCCAACACCAGGAGTCCGGGCCAGCCCGGAAATACCACCTGTATCGTCTGGGGCAGCATTCCGCACATCGTCGACCCGAGCATCATCCAGCGGCACATCGGATCCCTTGGTGGAAGGATTTAGCGAATCTGCATGGTAACTGTCGGCCGACCGTTGCAGTGTCCGGCGTCGGCTTTGACGCAACAGGAGCAATCATTTTGGTGACGCGTTCGAACCTGCGCGAGTCCAGATTTCGTCCGCCCTCTCAGCGTGGACGTCATCGGCCGCGCTTTCCGGACGCCTGCCTGCTGATTCGGGCCCATGTGGGGCATGGCCGGTGAATTCGCTCACTTTCGCCCGCTGGAGGGTCTTTCGGTTTTGAAGTTAGCCTCGCCTTGCAAGTACAGTCAAAAGGCAATTAGGAAACACATTTGTGACTTATTAGTGAGTGGGTACTGGCGTGAAAAAGAGGCTGTCGAGCTACATTGGGGCACTGGCTGCAGGGGCGGCCTTGCTGACCGTGACAGCCTGCGGAGGAGGCGCAACTGCGTCCTCGCAGCCGGAAGAGGCCAGCACCATTACCGTCGAGCACGCCCAGGGCTCCACCTCCAACGTTCCCGTGAACCCGGCCAAGGTTGTCACGTTCGATCTCGGTGTCCTGGACACCATGAACGCTCTGGGCGTCGAGCCCACCGGTGTCCCCGAAGCCAGCTACCCGGACGCGCTGAAGAAGTTCTCCGAAGCCAAGTACGCCAAGGTTGGCTCGCTTAAGGAGCCCGACTTTGAAGCCGTCAGCTCGGCAGCCCCGGACCTCATTATCATTTCCGGCCGTACCTCCGGCGCCTATGAGGAACTGAGCAAGATCGCTCCCACCATTGACCTCTCCGTAGATGCCGCCAAGCCCATGGAAAGCTTCAAGGCGCAGGCTGAGAAGCTCGGCAAGATCTTCAACAAGGAAGACGAAGTCGCCTCCAAGCTCGCCGAAGTGGACAAGACCGTCGCCGAGACGAAGGCCAAGGCAGCTGCCGCCGGCAAGGGTTTGATCGTCCTCACCTCCGGCGGCGAAGTCACCGCTTACGGCACCGGTTCCCGATTCGGCATCATCCACGACGTCCTGGGCGTCCCGACGGCGGCCGAGGTCAAGTCCGAGGGCGCCCACGGTGAAGCCGTTTCGTTCGAATACATCAAGGAAACCAACCCGGACATTCTCTATGTCATCAACCGCGACACCGCCATCGGCACCGCAGGCTCCACGGCCAACCTGATCCTGGACAACGAGCTCGTGAAGTCCACCAACGCAGCCAAGAACAACAAGATCGTCAACCTCGATCCCGCTGGCTGGTACATCGTGGGCTATGGCTTGAACAATGTCCAGGCCATGGTCACCGCGGTGGCCGACTCCGTCGCCTGACCCTGACATGACCGCAACAGCCGTGCGCGCCACGGCACCAGCACGCCGCAACCGGACGGGCGAAACCGCCCGCCTGGTTGCGGCTGCTGCCGTTGTGCTGGTGTTCGCCGTTGGCAGTATCTTTGTGGGCGTCAGCGATGTCTCGCTGCCGGCCCTGTGGGCGAACGACGCCGGGACCTGGGAAATCTTCTGGGTCTCGAGGGTGCCGCGCACCTTGGCTGTAGTCCTGGCCGGGATGGCCGTCGCCGTTGCCGGGCTGATCATGCAACTCATGGCCCGGAACCGGTTCGTGGAACCCTCCACCGTGGGGACCGTGGAATCGGCCACGCTCGGGATCCTGGTGGTGACGGTGCTGGCTCCGGAGTCCCCGATCCTCACCAAGATGATCGTGGCTTCTGTATTTGCCGTGCTCGGCACCGCGCTCTTCCTGGCGATCCTCCGCAGGCTCCCGGCCCGCAACACCCTGCTGGTCCCCCTGGTGGGCATCATGCTGGGCGGTGTCATCGGTGCCGTCACCACTTTCTTTGCCTACCGTTTCGACCTTCTACAGACCCTGAGCAACTGGATGATCGGCGACTTCTCCGGCGTGCTGCGAGGCCGGTACGAGCTGCTGTGGATCGTGGCTGTCCTTGTTTTGGTGGGCCTCTTTGCCGCGGACCGGTTCACCGTTGCCGGCATGGGGCAGGACTTCACCACCAACCTGGGCCTGAACTATGCACGCACCATGCGGCTCGGCCTGATGATCGTCTCCCTGATCTCGGCTGTTGTTGTCACAACAGTTGGCGCCGTGCCGTTTCTGGGGCTCGTGGTCCCCAACATCGTGTCACTGCTGTTCGGTGACAATCTTCGCCGCGCCGTGCCCTGGACCGCCGTCTTCGGCGCCGCGTTCGTGCTGGTCTGCGACATCATCGGACGGACCATCCGCTTCCCTTACGAGGTGCCGGTGGGCATGGTCATGTCCGTTCTGGGTGCCGTGCTGTTCCTCTTCCTGCTCCTGAGGAAACGCAATGCCTGAAACCCCTGTGTCACCGGCCGTGACGTCGTCCGGCACCCAGACAGCGGACGACGGCGCCAAGCCAGGCCGGCGGTCATGGTCGCCTACACGCTGGCGCGAGGCCATCCGAAGTACCTCGCCGGGACTGGTGATCGGCATCCTGGCGGTGACCGCCGTCGTGCTTGTTACTGTTTTCCTGACCATCGACCTCAAGGGCAGCATCGCCTACATCCTGCCGCGCCGGGCCATCAAGGTCTCCGCGATGCTGCTGGTGGCCGTCGCGGTGGGAGTCTCCACCCTTCTGTTCCAGACCGTAACGGCCAACCGGATCCTGACGCCATCCATCATGGGCTTCGATTCGCTCTACATCCTCGTGCAGACCGCCCTGGCGTTCGTGGCCGGTGCTGCCACGCTGGCCACGGCTCCATCGACGCTCAAATTCGCCCTCGAAATCCTGCTGATGGTGGGTTTCAGCGCTTTCCTGTATCGGTGGATGTTCACCGGAGCTACCCGTTCGCTGCACCTGTTGCTGTTGGTGGGGATCGTGCTCGGCACGCTGTTCCGCGGGGTTTCCTCGCTCCTGCAGCGGCTCATGGAACCCAGCGAATTCATCATCCTCCAGGACCTGTTCTTCGCAAGCTTCAACAACGTCGACCCGGGGCTCCTGGGTGTTTCCGCCGTGTTCGTGGCTGCCGTGTGCCTTGCTGTGTGGCGGATGAGGCACACCCTGGACGTGCTGGCGCTCGGCCGTGAGGTAGCTATCAACGTCGGTGTGGACCACAAGCGAGTGGTGATGCGCATGCTGCTGGCATGCTCGTTGCTGGTGGCCATTTCCACAGCGCTGGTGGGTCCGGTGACGTTCTTCGGGCTCCTGGTGGTCAGTCTCGGCTACCAGCTCTGCCGCGGATTCCGGCACGCGCGGCTGCTGCCGATCGTGGTGCTCATCGGTGCGATTGCCTTGGTGGGTGGCCAGTTACTGCTGGAACGGGTGTTCGGTTTCGCCACCGCGCTGAGCGTCATCATCGAGTTCACCGGCGGCCTTCTCTTCCTCTACCTCTTGCTGAAAGGTTCGCTGAAATGACCGGGGTCCGTCCATGATCGCCGTCCGGAACGTCACCAAGCGCTACGGCCGCTCCACCGTGCTGGACGAGGTCAGGTGCGATATTCCCCGCGGCGGCATCACGTCCATCATCGGCCCCAACGGTGCGGGCAAATCCACGCTGCTGGCGATGATCAGCCGACTGCAGCCCATGGATGGCGGGGGCGTGTCGGTGGCGGGCCTGGACGTCACGGCGACGCCCAGCAAGGACCTGGCCAAGACCATGGCCATCCTGCGGCAGGAAAACCACCTGACCATGCGGCTCACGGTCCGCGACCTGGTGGCGTTTGGGCGTTTCCCGCACAGCGGCGGCCGGCCGACGGTGGAGGACCTTGTACATGTGGACCAGGCCATCGGGCGGCTGGACCTTGCCTCCATGGCGGACAAGTTTGTGGATGAGCTGTCCGGCGGGCAGCGCCAGCGGGCCTACATCGCGATGGTCCTGGCGCAGGACACCGAATACCTGCTGCTCGATGAACCCCTCAACAACCTGGACATGAAGCACTCCGTGGAGATGATGCGCCTGCTGCGGCGTCTGGCCGACGAGCTTGGCAAGACCATCGTCCTGGTGGTCCACGACATCAACTTCGCTTCCTGCTACTCGGATACCATCCTGGCCATGAAGGACGGAAAGGTCATTCACCAGGGCACACCAGCGGAGATCATGAGCGCCGGAATGCTGCACGACGTTTACGGCATCGACATCCGCATCGAGGAAATCGACGGCAACCGCATCGGCGTCTACTTCACCTAAAAAGGAGCCTTCGGCTGGTACGAGTTCACCTGCTGGCATGGCGTCCCCATCCACCAGCGCCTTGACAGAACCAGAACCCTGCCCTTCACTCCGAGGCACATAGGTACCCGTTCCCGACCCGTGCAGACTTTTTCGTCAGGTGTTCTCGGTGGGTGGCGGAGACCAACCACGCGAGGGGCGGCTCTCCGAGGAAACCAACGTGTTCCGTTTTGAGCCCTTACCGCTGGGGTTGCCCGTGTGCAGCGGCTGCCTGAACGCCAGATCGGGCAGCGCGAAGGACCAGCCGAGCGCGTTCGACCCGCTGCCCGAATATATGCTTCCTGCCCAACAGAAAGGGACATATTCTTCACGTTGAACGTGTGAACCGGTTCCTGCGTGGTGGACCGGCTGAATGGATGGACTGTGAGGGTCTGCGCCTGGGACATGGGCCGGCCGCCCAAACCGCAAGTACGTTTAGACGATTTCTCCGGAGGGCGACTTCAGCCGAGTCGATGCGTTGACGGCCAGACGAACTTTCTCTGATTCGCCGTGGGGGACAAACTCAACGAACTGGTTGGACTCACCGGAAGCCGCCGCATCGATGCGTTTCTGGATGTACGGCACTTCATAACTGGGGACCGGGTAGGTCCTGTCGTTGTCGATCAGGGTCCACGTCTGCACGGTCATCGATTAAGGCTACGTCGCGCCGAACGGGCCTGCAACCGGATGCCCTGCGCGCTTTGGTGCCGGGCATTGCCCGCCGAGCAGTGGGACCTTCAGCGGCCCTAACCGGAACTCTCCGCACGCCCATGAGACCATCCCGACGTGCGCGACAGTCCTCCACCGATCGATACACGTTGACAGGGTTCCCCAAACCACCTCGCATTCTCTGGCTTCTTCGTTGAATCCCGCCCAGTTCTGATTGCGAGAGCACAATTTGTGTCTGATCACCGGCGCCCTGCCCATCGTTTCCTTCAGTCAACAGCGGTAAAGATCGTTGGCTGCAAAGAACAGCTATCTCTCCACCCGGTAAAGGCTCACAACCAAGCGTGCAGGGCTTCCACTCGCAACAAATGTCCCCTCGCCTTCAACGGATCTGAAAGCTAGAAGTACACCCCAACCTGACGTCAAGCACCAAGCCTTGAAGCCGTCAGGCTAGGGTGCCGAAGCGACTTTCTGGGCAGCACTTGGTGGGAGTCTTAGAGTTCAACCTGACACTCCTCGCCCACGAGTCGGCGCAGCAGTTCCTCAGCAACGGCTTCAATCTGCGACTGTCGCGAACGGGCCGCTCGGCTGCCAACACCTAACCCCCGCCAACAGCCCGCCGGTACCCACTCGGCGTGAATCCCAGATACTTCCGGAAGTCATTCGTGAGATGGGCATGGTCGGCGTAGCCAAGCTCAGCAGCGATCGCCGCCAGATCCGCTGAAGCGTCCAACCGTGCCCGCTCAGCCGCGTCCTGCAAACGACGTCGCCGGATCAGCGCCGCCGGGCTAAGTCCGATGTACTTCCGCGCCACCCGCTGCAACGTCCGTGGCGAAACGGCCAGCTCCGCAGCTGCATCCTCCAAACGGAGAACAGACGGGTCGGAAGCCAAGAGATCCATCATCCGGTTGGCGAGCAGCGCCTCCTCGGACACCCCGGCCCCGGCAAACAAGGCCAACCAGTGAGCAAACGCGTCCACCGCGCGCTCCCGGCGAGCGCCGCCGTCGTCCGCGTCCAAAGGCGAAGGCGACATCGCCGCCGTGACAGTAAGGTGAAGTTCGACGGCGGCAAAGGCCACTTCCGCGTCGCGGACTCCACGGGGGTCGTCCGTGAAAAGCGGGACGGCAGCGGGCCGCAGCAGCGCGCCTACCGCCCATCCACGCCCGGAGAGGTCTTGGTGTCCCACCCGCGTGGTCGGGCCAGCGAAATCCACGCGCTCAAGTCCCACCACAAGGTTGCAGGCAGGGTAGGCGATCACGTGCTGCCGTGAAGTACGGCCGGGCTCGATGTCCCACTCCGGAATCCAGAACCACTGGACCAGGTGCTCCACCGCGGAAGGTGCGGGGAGCCGGTGGAACGTGGGCAAGCGGGCGGGATACAGGACTCCTTTGAATGAATGATCCATACCCACCCTCGAACAAGAGTTGTCGCAAATCTCCAAGCGATGCCAACGCGCCAAGGCGTAGCGTCAAGACATGACCGATACTACAAGCACCGAATCAACCACGGCCGCCCACGGGGAGCACACCGTCCACGGAGTTCCCAAGGGCCTCACCAGCCTCACCCCGTTCCTCGCAGTCAGGAACGCAAAGGCGGCCATCGACTTCTATAAAGACGTGTTCGGCGCGCGCGTCGTGGGCACCACGGAGATGGGTGGCGTGGTGGTCCATGCCGAACTCGACTTCGGCAACGGCCACCTGCAGCTCGGGGAGCCGAGCCCCGATTACCACCTTGTCCCCGCGCCGGAAGGCGAGGACGACTGCTATTCCATGGGCCTCTATTGCGCGGACGCTGACGGCTTGGTCCAGCGCGCGGAGCAAGCCGGCGCCACGGTGCGCGAACCGCTCAGCACGTTCGTTTCAGGCGACCGCTACGCCAGCATCCGCGATCCGTTCGGCGTGCGCTGGTCCATCATGACGCGCGTCGAGGACTTGTCCGAAGAGGAAAGCAACCGCCGCGTCGAGGAATGGGCCGCGAAACAAGGCTAAACAACAAGACCAAAAAAGGGCCCGGTACTGCCGAACGCAGTACCGGGCCCTCCGCGCAAGCAACTAGGAAACGCACAAACAGAACGGATGCCCGGCAGGGTCCAGGAACACCCGGAACGTCTTGCCCGGCTGGTGGTCGTGCTTCGTGGCGCCGATGGCCAGGACGGCCTTCTCGGCCTCATCCAGGTCCTCCACGATCACGTCGAAGTGCATTTGCTGCGGAATTGTCTGCCCGGGCCACACGGGCGCTTGGTAAACGTCCACTTGCTGGAAGGAGATGCAGTTGCTGCCATCGGCGGGGCGTACATCCGCCCAGTCGCCGTCGTCGCGGGTGACCTCCCAGCCGAGAAGTTCTCCGTAGAAGGCCGCCAGGGCGCGGGCATCCGGACAGTCGATAACGACGCTGGGGTACTTCGCAATGGCCATTCGCTACACCTCGTCTGCAGTTTTCTTCATGCGGGCCAGGGCGCTCTTCGTGCCGCGCTGGGTCAGGACGTGCACCACGGCACCAACCGCGGCAGAGACTACGGCGAACACCAGCACGCCGGGCAAGGAATCATCCAAGTCGGTGCCGTCTTTCGGAGCGGGCTTTCCTGTCTTCTTTTCCCAGAGCCCCTCAAGGGTCTTGTTTGCCAGCGCGCCGGCTCCGAGGCTCACGGCCAGGCCGAACAGTTTCACCAGTAAGTTCACGGTTGCCCCCCCTTTCACATCGATGACCATCACTGCCAACAACAAGGCAGGGCCGCTGCAACCAGCGGCCCTGCCCGATTCCTAGTCCTTCTTGAAGGCGTCCTTCACCTTCTCGCCGGCGTTCTTGAGGTCGGCCTTGGACTGCTCGCCCTTGCCTTCGGCTTCGAGGCGCTCGTTGCCGGTCAGCTTTCCAGCCGCTTCCTTGGCCTTGCCTGCAATCTTTTCGCCGGCATTCTGTGCCTTGTCATCTGCACCCATGTTGCACCTCTTTCGTTGTGAACCTGTATCTCTACAACATCACTAATCAGGATACTTATCAATATTTTGGGCGAAAACGATTGGACTCAGAGCTCCCCGAAGCCCTCCTCCACCAGCCTGCCCACGTAATCCACGGCCTTCTGCGCATCCGCGCCATGGGCCTCCACGTGCAGGTTCGTTCCCTGGCCAGCGGCGAGCGCCATCAGTTCCATCATGGACGCCCCGTCGACGCCGTTGATGGTCACCTCGGCGTCCAGGCCAGAGAGGCCACCGGCAATCCTGGCTGCCGGCCGGGCATGGATGCCCATGGGGTTGATGAGCTCGAATTCGGCCGTGGCATCCGGCTCACCCCGCACCGCGGGACCGGCATCCGGCGCCACACCTCCCGCGGCTTCCGCGGCTTGGCGTACGTCCCCGACGGCGGCACCTCCTTGGGCGGCGACGGCCGCGGCCACCAACCCCTCCACCAAGGGCGCATCGGCCAGCTGGACAGCGTCGGGATCACTGGCGAACTCCACGGCGGATTCCGCCGTCATCACGGCCGAGCCCAGGTCCGTCAGCACCACCACCCCGTCACCACCAGCGTCCGCAAGGGACTGCTCGACGGCGGCCAGCACCTTTTCGAGGCTGGTGCCGATCCGCCCGTCGTCGGTTCCCCCGGCGGCGACGAGTCCGACGTCGGGCGCCATCTGGGCGGCGAGTTCCACGGCCCCTTCAGCGATCTTGCTGCTGTGCGAGACCACCACGATCCCAACCGTCATGCGGCGGTGCCCCCGGAAGCAGCGGCCGCAGCCGCAGCAGCCCGAAGGAGCAGTGCCGTGGACTGCGCGCCGGGATCGCGGTGGCCGGCACTCCGTTCGCCCAGGTAACTGGCCCGGCCCTTGCGGGCAACAAGGGGTTCGGTGGCAACGGCTCCGGACTCAGCGGCTTCCGCGGCGGCCTCCAAGGCTGCGAGCGCGTCGCCGCCGTCGTCGGCCACCTTTAGTGCCGCCTCCACCGCAGGGGTCCACGCATCAATCATGGTCTTGTCCCCGGGTTCGGCTTTACCGCGGGCCACAACGCCATCGCGCGCCGCAACCAGGGCGGACAGCACGGCTGCGGCATCGAGGTCCGTGGCATCACCCAGGGCAGTTGCCGCCCGGAGGTACGCCGTCCCATAGAGGGGCCCCGCCGCTCCGCCAACCTTGGACATGAGCGCCATGGCGGCGGCCTTCAGTGCCGCGCCGGGTGTTTCCGGTGGCGATTCGTCGAGCTTCTGGAGTACGGCCTGGAAGCCACGGTCCATGTTCTCGCCGTGATCGGAATCGCCGATTGCGCGGTCCAGTTCGATGAGTTCAGTGCGGTGTTCTGCCATGGCCTCTGCCGAGAGTTTCAGCCAGCCCACGGCCCAGTCAACGCCCAATCCCATGCTCACACTCCCCAACGAAGGGCCGCAGTGTGGACGGGAGCGTCCCACAGCGTGGTCATCTCATCGTCCAGTCGCAGCACCGACACGGAACAGCCCTGCATCTCCAAGGAAGTCACGTAGTTTCCCACCAGGGAACGCTCCACCGTGGCACCGCGCTCTGCCAGCACGTTCGCGGCCCGGCGGTAGACGATGTACAGCTCACTCAGCGGAGTGCCGCCCATGCCGTTGACGAACAGCAACACTTTGTCCCCGGAGCCGATGGACAGGTCCTCAAGGACCGGTTCCAGGAGGCGGTCGGTAATCCCATCCGCACCTTCCATGCGGATCCGGTGCCGCCCGGGTTCACCGTGGATGCCGATGCCAATCTCGATCTCGTCGTCGGCCAGTTCAAAGCTCGGAGTTCCGGCGTGCGGCACGGTGCAGCCGGAGAGAGCAACGCCCATGGTCCGCACGTTGGCCACCACGCGCTCGGCGATGCCGGCCACGGCGTCCAGGCCGTCACCCCGTTCAGCAGCGGCGCCCGCGATCTTCTCCACAAGGACGGTGCCGCCCACCCCGCGCCGGCCGGCCGTGTACAGCGAGTCCTCCACGGCGACATCGTCGTTCACGAGTACCGAACGGACAGCCACGCCTTCGGCTTGGGCCATCTCTGCGGCAGTTTCGAAGTTCAGGACGTCACCGGTGTAGTTCTTCACGATATGTACGACGCCGGCACCCGAGTCCACTGCCGTGGTGGCGGGAATGATCTGGTCCGGTGCGGGCGAGGTGAAGACTGCGCCGGGAACAGCAGCATCCAGCATGCCAAGCCCCACGAATCCTGCGTGGAGTGGTTCGTGGCCGCTGCCACCGCCGGAAACCAAGGCAACCTTGCCCGCCACCGGCGCACCTTTGCGGACGACGAATTTCGGGTCGGGGTGGACGTCCACGAGGTCGGCATGTGCCATGCCGAAACCCTCGACGGATTCGTCCACCACCGCACGTGGATCATTGATGAGCTTTTTCATGGGATGCTCCTGAGCCTGCAGTGGTGTGGTGCTCTGACCCTACTACCGGCGGCAGGGACCACGGTAGGCCCGGAGTATCCCCCGTTGGCAGCCTTCGGCTATCCGCCGTCGCCCGCCGCTTTCGCCGGCGCCTCATGGCTCACCTGGACGTCCGGCCAGAAGTCGCCGGAAATCTCGTGGTGCGGGTGTCCGGCCCCGGACCACTCAGTATCGTGCGGCCAGGAGCCGTGCGGGATATCAATCTGGAACGCCGAGAAGTCCGGAAACATGGCGGGTTCCTAGTTGCTCAGCACGGCGTCGCCGCCGGCAGTGACAACGTCTTCGAGCAGCACGGTCTGGTCGATCACCGGCAAGCCAACCACGTGGCCGAAGCTGAACATGTTCTTCGGATCCAGCTCCGCCTTGGCCTTCCGCAGCCGTTCGCGGACGGTCGGAGTCCAGGGCCGTTCCCTGTCCTCAGCGTCCACGAAGTGGCCATGCAAGTTCACGAACGTCCCGCCATTGGAGGCGTCGCGCAGGTCCTCACGAACGGCGTCGTACACCACGGGCAGCAGCTCAGCGAGAGGCGGGACTGCCATCCCTGCCATGAAGAAGCTGAAGGCCGCATCGCGGCCGCCCACGCTATCCTCACCGTCGGCGCACGTTGCCAGCGCCCCACCCAGCAGACGGAGCTCAGCCAGCAGGACGGGACTTTCGACGCCGTGACCGAAGTGCCGCAGGATGGCTTCCTTCGCGGGATCGTCGAGGCGGTCCAACAGGAACCCACGCTCGCGGACCGGAACGGGCTGGTCCGGATCCTGGTGGATGGTGTCGAACTGCGTCGACTCCAGCGGCCCGGTGGCGTCCATCATGAACGGCGCACTCCGGCGCATGGGCTCCAGCAGGCGCGTGGCCACGTCGGCGTCACCTTGGTAGGCGTAGCGCAGGTGGACCACGAACTTACCGCGCAGCGGTTCGGGAATGATGTCCATGTCCGGCAAACGCAGGAAAGCCAACGACGCCGATGCTTCAGTGGGGAGCGACGGCACCCATTCGCTGAACTGCTGGAGCACGGTGGCTGCGTGGACGCCGGCGAAGTAAAGCCCGCCGGCGAAAATATCCTGGTTTGGGAAAAGGTGGAATTCCATGGCTGTGACAATGCCGAGATTGCCTTTACCTCCACGGAGGAGGAAAAAGAGTTCGGGGTCTTCGTCTTTAGTGACCCGCCTTTGCGTGCCATCGGCAGTGACCAACTCGAAGGCGATCACGTGGTCCGAAGCGAAACCGTACTTGCGGCCCATGATCGGCAGTCCGCCGCCAAGGGTGTAGCCCACGACGCCCACGTCGGTGGTGGAACCGCAGAGACCCATGAGGCCGAAGGTCGATGCGAGCTCGACCACCGCCTTCCAGCGAACGCCCGCCCCTACCCGGGCGGTCTTTTCGACGGGGTCGATGCTGAGTTCCAGCATGCGGCGGGTACTGATGAGCAGGCCGCCTTCAACGGCGTTGGTGGCGCCGTGGCCGGTGGACTGGACGGCCACTGGCATGCCGCGCTCAGCAGCCCATTTCACTGCCGCCGAGACGTCCTCTGCATCGAGGGCGCCGAAGGCGACATCCGGCTGGTGTTGGGTGGAAAGGTTGAATGCGGCGACTTCGTCTGCGAAGCCTGGGTCAGCGGGTGTGAACACTGGACCGCGCACGCTGAGCTGTAGTTCTGAAATGCTTGAAATGCCTGAAAAGGACGCGTGGGACTGCATGATCTTCTCTCGATATAACCGATGTGGCGGAAGCTCCCCAGCAAGCCTCAACCAGTTTATCCATCAACTTTAGATAAAAGAAGGGTGTTTAAATCACGCATAATTCCTGGACTTTTGCTGGACTGTTGCAGATGTGGCTAGAGGTGCTTGATCATGCGGGTGTTGCCCAAGGTGTTGGGCTTGACGCGGGCCAAATCCAGGAATTCGGCAACGCCTTCGTCATGCGAGCGCAGGAGTTCCGAGTAGACCTCGGGATCCACGGCGCTTTGGTCCGCCATCACTTCGAAGCCGTGGCGGACAAAGAAGTCCACTTCGAAGGTCAGGCAGAAGACCCTGCTGACACCCACCTCGCGGGCTTTGTCAATGAGGCTCTCCACCAGCTTGTGGCCTACCCCTTTACCGCGCCAGGAGTCGGCGGCAGCAAGTGTGCGGATTTCGGCAAGGTCCTCCCACATGACGTGGAGGGCACCGCAGCCAATGACCTCCCCTTCGGAGGATTCGGCGATCTGGAATTCCTGCAGGCTCTCGTAGTAGGCGACGGTTTCCTTGGAAATCAGGATCCGCTCGTCGGCCAGGCGCGCCACCAGCCTCTTGATCGCCGCAACGTCGCTGGTGCGGGCAGGGCGAAGGCTGAAGGCAGAATCCACTCCCCCATCCTAGCCAGCCGCGGGTGCGGTTTCGTCCTTCGTGACTGCCGGCCATCCCTATCAGGCGGGCCATCGCTATCAGGCGGTGAGCGCGATCTTCCCGCGGGCGTGGCCGCCCTCCATGTACCGCAGGGCATCGGCCGCTTGGTTGAGCTTGAACGTACGGTCCAGGGGCGGGGTGATCTTGCCGGCTTCGATCAGCTCCGCGAGCTCGTGCAACTCTCCGGCGCGGACCACCCCGAAGAACATCGTCAGCCGCTGCTTGATGAAGGGCGAGAGCATGATGGCGCCCACCTGCCGTTCCAGCCCGCCAGCGAAGGATCCGCCACCTTCACCGCCCGTAATCACGGCCGTTCCCGTGGCGGTCAGGGCCCGGCGCATGCGGCGGATCCTGGGATTGCCTGCGATATCGAGGATGAGGTGGAAGGGACCCGAATCCACGAAGTCCTCACTGGCGTAATCAATTACCCGGTCCGCGCCCAGGCTGCGCACAAAGTCCATTTTGCCGGAGCTGCATGTCCCCACAACCTCGGCGCCAAAGGCCTTGGCCAACTGGACCGCGTAGCTTCCGACGCCGCCGGATGCGCCGGTAATGAGGACTTTCTGGCGGGCCTTCACCCGCCCGGCACGCAAGCCCTGGAGTGCCGTGACTGCTGAGACCGGCACAATCGCAGCCTGCTCGAAGGTGATACCCGCGGGCTTGGAAGCCAACTTCGCCTCCGGGGCCACGGCATATTCGGCGAACGCCCCGCGCCCGGACCCGAACACCGTATCACCCACGCTGAACGTGGTGACGCCAGGCCCAACCGCCTCCACAATGCCGGCGAGATCCATGCCCAGGCCCGGATCCCGCGGTTTGCCGATACCGAAGGCAATCCGCCCCAAGTACGGCAGGCCAGTCATCATGTGCCAGGCGCCGCGGTCCACTCCGGCTGCACAGACCCTGACCAGCACTTCCTTGGCCCCGGCTTCCGGCCTCGGGAGGCGCTTCTCCCCCAGGACGTCAGGATCGCCATACGCTTCCCGGACCACAGCCCGCATGCCGACGGACTGCTGGGCTCCGGGATGTGCGCGCTGTGGGGATTTCATGGCTGGACCTTCCTCCAAACACAATTCGTACGCTGTACGAAAGCGACTCTACAGTACACTGTACGAAACCGGAAGAGCCACCATGGAGGAACCTCATGGCCGCAACCGCAGGCGCCGCAAAGCGGCCTGGACTCAGCCGCGGCAAAGTGCTGCAGAAAGCGCTTGAATTGGCAGATGCCGACGGCATCGCCGCGTTGTCCATCCGTTCGCTCGCCCAGAGCATGGGCACCAAACCCATGTCCCTGTACTACTACGTAGCCAGCAAAGACGAGATCCTGGACGGACTCGTGGACCTGGTCTTCGACGAAATCCACACTCCGGAGGCCGGTGGCGAGTGGAAGGAGCAGATGCGCACGCGCGCCCATTCGGCCCGCGAGGTGCTCCGGCACCACCCTTGGGCGATCGGGCTCCTGGAATCACGGAAGGCACCCGGCCCGGCGACGCTGAAACACCACGAGGCAACCCTGGCCACCCTAAGGGCCGCCGGGTTTACCGTGCAGCAGACGGCCCGCGCCTACTCCCTGCTGGACAGCTACATCTATGGATTCGCCCTCCAGGAAGCCGCGCTCCCCATCGCGGGAGGAGAGCCCATGGCAGACGTCGCCTCGCCCATCATGGAACGCTTTGCCACCGGCGAGTACCCGCACATGGTGGAGGTCGCCACGGAACTCGTCATGCAGCCCGGATACGACTACGGCAACGAGTTCAGCCACGGACTCGAGCTGATCCTCGACGCCCTGGAGCGCTCCCGGTAACGACCTCAACTGCGGGACAATCCGAGCCTTACCAACACTTATGCGGCTAAATGTTGGTAAGCAGCAGTAGTAGGTAACACTTATGGTGCTAAGTGTTAGTAAACTGGATTCGTGCCAACACCTCCCGATGCCCGCATTCCCATCGAACCAATCTCATTCGAGACCCTCGACTGGCAGCCCCGCGCACCTGAGATGTACTCACGAGCCGAGGTGAACAGGCAAACCGGGCCCTACCAGGCCAGCATTACAGCCCCCATCGCAGAGTGGACACCCGAGGTCTCAGGCGAAGACTCCGCCGACGTCGAGGATGCCACCCGCCAACTGGTCGCATTCGACAAACACGCCCAGCGCAGATTGGGAACCAACAATCCAGCGCTCGGACCGATGACGGCAATCCTGCTGCGGACAGAGTCGGCTTCCAGTTCGCAGATCGAACAGCTGACCACGTCAGCAAAGCAGCTCGCCCTCGCCGAGATCCATGAGGGCGACAACGCAAACGCACTGACCGTCGTCGGCAATGTCCGCGCCATGGAGGCAGCGCTTCGGCTCGCAGACGAAATCAATGAAGACTCCATCTTGGCCATGCACAGAGCATTGATGCTTCACCAGCGCGGGTTCGACCCTGCCGGTGCCGGGCAATTTCGGAATGAGCAGGTGTGGATAGGGCCTGGTCAAGCGGGACCACGGATGGCTGAGTTCGTCGCACCGCACCACCACCGCATTCGCGACGCGATAGGCGATCTGGTTACCTTCGTAGGCCGGCACGACGTCTCCGTCCTCGTCCAGGTAGCGGTCAGCCATGCGCAGTTCGAGACCATCCACCCGTTCCCCGACGGGAATGGCCGGACCGGGCGCGCCCTGGCTCAGTCCATCCTTCGCAACAAGGGACTCGTCGGCTCCACCGCGGTGCCGATCTCCGCAGGGCTCCTCGTCCACACGGATCGCTACTTCGCAGCCTTGGGCTCCTTCCGTGAGGGCGACGCCGGACCGATTGTCCGGGAGTTCGCCATGGCGAGCAGGATCGCCTCGACCACCGGGGCACGGCTCGTGGACGACCTCGTCGAACAGCTTGAGGAGTCCCGGGGGAAGTTGGCAGGGCTTCGCGCGGATGCCGCGGCGTGGCGCCTTCTTCCCACCTTGATCGGACAGCCTGCGGTGAACACGAGATACCTCATGGCCCAGCTTGGGCTTGGCGAGATGGCAGCACTGCGCGCGCTCGATGCTCTGACCGAGCGCGGCGTGCTGAGTGAATCCACAGGCCGAGACCGCAAACGCGTGTGGCAGCACCGCGGCATCCTTGATGTCCTGGACGCCTACGCCGCGGGCATCCGCCGAATGTCTGCAGGCTAAACCCCCAGCTCCTCCGGCAGTTCCACATCCTTCCCCAGAACCTGCTTCGCCAGGAAGTGCTCCACCACCCCGTACCAGATCTTCGCGTGCTGCGGCTGGAGTACCCAATGGTTCTCGTCCGGGAAATAGAGGAAACGGTGCGGGCTCTGTCCGCTCTCATCCGCAGGAAGCCCCGAGGAAGACAACAGCTCGTACCAGAGCCGCAATCCTTCGCCGATGGGCACGCGGTAGTCCTTGTCTCCGTGGATCACCAGCATGGGCGTCTTGATGTTGCCTACGTTGAGGTGCGGCGAGTTCTCCATGGCCATCTCCGCCGTCATTTCCTTCAGCCAATACTGCGCGGCGTCCGTCGTCGGGCCGAACTGGTCCAGCGCCCACAGGCTGGCGTGCGTGACGATCGCCTTGAAACGGCCGGTCTGCCCGGCCACCCAGTTGGCCATGTACCCGCCGAAGGAACCACCCATCGCGGCGGTCCGGGTCTCGTCAATGTCCGCGCGCGCAACCACGGCGTCGGTCACGGCCATCAGATCCGAGAACGGTTTCTTGCCCCACTCACCCCAACCGCGCTGGATGAACTCCTGGCCGTAGCCCGTGGAGAGTGCAGGGTCCGGCAGCAGGACGGCATAGCCCTTGGCAACCAACAGCCACGGGTTCCAACGCCACGTCCAGGCGTTCCACGAGCCGAGGGGTCCGCCATGGATCCAGAGCAGGAGCGGGGCAGGTGCCTCGACGGACGCTCCGGAAGGAACAGCCAGGTACGCCGGTACACGCACACCATCCGCAGTCGTCGTTTCCACCCGCTCCAAGCGACCGCTGTACACGGGACGCTCGGCCGGCGCCGGGAGCCGTTCCACGTCTCCCGTCAACAGATCGATGCGCACAGCCTCCGAGGGGAACTCATACGAACTCCGCAGGGCGTACGCTGTGCGCCCGTCCCGCGCAACCACGACGTCGGTGTACGCCGCTGCGTCTTTCGTCACCCTGGCGACCCCACCGTCGGGGACGTCCACCCGGAAAACCGGCGACGCGCCGTCGTCGTCCGCTGTGACCAAAAGGCCGCTGCCGTCCGGGAGCCAGGCAACCGGCGTGGCCCAGCGGTCCCAGTCATGAGCCAGCGGCACGAGCCCGGCGGCTTCCCCGCCCGAAACATCCAGCAGGTGCAGCTTGACCAGCGGCGCCTGGGTGGGAGCGGTGTCGCTTTCGCTCTGCACCACCAGCGTGCGGTTGTCCGGGCTCACGGGGCCGGGGAAGTAGCTCATGCCTTCGTGGTCCAGCAGAACTTTGACAGCGCCGGTAGCAACGTCGACGGCGGCGAGCACCTCCCGGCTGTCGGCCTTCGCTAGCGCCTTGCTGAGGCTCGTATAGATGGTCTTGCCGTCGGGGCTCACCACGGTTTTGGCTTCCCGCAGCGAACCTCCGACGCCGGGAGTCAGGTTCCGCAGCGAGACCGGCGGTTCCGCGTCAACAGTGGCCGGCCTGCCAGGCTCGTCGGCCGGCCCGGCTTCGACCGCGAAGATGCGGGGCTCCGAGGGACCAAGATCCGCATCCCAAAACCTGACCGGGTAGCCACTGTGCAGGATGGCAGAGACCTTGTTGTCCTTGCGGGCTTTGCGTCGCTCTTCATCGTTCTCCTCGCCGGTGGACCCGGCCAGGACGTCGGCCACCAGGAAGGTTGCCCGGGCATCCGTGGCAGCCAGGACGGAACCAACGCCACCTGCGCGGGAGTGCGCAATGCGGGCCTCTCCGCCATTGGCAGGAAGCACCCACAACGCGCTGACGGGATCCTCGTCGGGCTTTTCCGGGTCCGGCCGCGCCGAGGTGAAGTAGAGGTTGCCATCGGCGGCGAACACGGCACCGGACTCGCCCTTGGCACTCCGGGTGATCCGGCGGGCCTGTTCCCGGCCCGTGGGGTCCAGCTCCCACAGGGCCGTCATGAACTCTGTGCCCTTGCTGTTCAAGGTGGAGACAGTGGTGACCAGTCGTGTGCCGTTTGGGCTGAGGGTGAGTCCACTGACCCGTGGGATGGCCAGGTAGTGGTCAAGATCGTGGAAGGGAGTTTCGGGTTGCGGGGTATGCGAGCCAGTCGAATCCATGGTCCGATTCAACACGGAATGTGCCGTCGATCACAGGGTGGTTCACTAAGAGTGAAACACTACTTTCACATCGTCCCAACTAGGTCGCATTAGTGCGCGTTTTGAGGCCTCTAAACGCGCACTAATGCGACCTAGTTGGGATGTTGCGGAGGGCGTGGAGCACGGGGGCCACGCCGTCCTCACCGGCGATCGCTGCTGCCACAGCTTTCGCCCGGGCAGCATAGGACGGCGAGCTGACCGCCGCCTTAATGGCCTGCCCCAACCGCGCCGCGGTGAGTTGCTTGTAAGGAACCGGTTCCGGCCCGGCTCCCAGCGCCTCCACGCGGGATGCCCACAAAGGCTGGTCCGTGAAGACGGGAACGCATACGGCAGGCACCCCCGCACGGAGGCCGGCCGCCGTCGTTCCTGAACCGGCGTGATGTACCACGGCAGCCATCCGGGGAAAGAGCCACTCGTGCGGGACCTCGCCGATGCCGATTGCATCGTCGCTGTGAACGCGTCCGCCCTGGATGACGGCACGAACTCCGGCAATCCGCGCCGCCGCCACGGCGAGCTCCTCATCGACTGCCGCGCCGCTGCCAAAACCAATGAAGACCGGGGCCGGACCAGCCGCCAGGAAATCCGCCAACGCCCGGTCGGGCTGCCAGTTTCGTTCCCCCGGCGGCCACCAGTACCCCGCCATGACAAGCCCCGCGTGCCAGTCCTTCGGACGGGGCAGCACCGTGGGACTGATGCCATGGAGGGTGGTCGCCTTGTTACGCCGACGACGGCGGTCGGCAGCTTGGCGGGACAGCGTGGGCAAGCCCAGCCCGCGGCGAAGCCTGGCACCCGGAGCATCGTAAGGGGCTGGTCCGGCGAGAACCCTCCTGCCGATCACTTTGTTGCCCACGGCGCCGAGGTCACGGCCGGAACCGAGCAGCACAGGCGGATATGCTCCGCTCGGCTCCACGGGTTGCAGGTGGGCGCCGATGGCAGGAAGTTCCAGTGCTTCGGCGATGTCGTAGGCAAAGGGCGCCACCGAATTCGCCAAGATGACGTCCGCCCCTGCCTGGGCCGCGGCCAGTGTTCCCCTCGCCGCCTGTTCCATGTAGCCGCCGAGGGCCTGCCACGAGTGCCGGACATCCCTGAATGAGGGCCTCTCCGCCGAGTCGGTTCGTTGGATGATGCGGGTGAGGTCCCCCGGGAGCGCCCTGAATTCACAGCCGGCCGACACAACGAGCGGGCCATAGGCAGGGTTCGCAGCTATGGCCACCTCAAAACCGTGTTCCTGCAGCGCCGATCCCAGCCCAGCCATGGGCGCCACGTCTCCGCGCGTACCAGGAGCCACCATCAAAATCCGCATTCAATCCTCGCTTCCGGAAACACGAATGCCCCGCACACTCCTAGGAGAATGTGCGGGGCACTCTGCTTATGAGGCCTCTGCCTTACGCGGTGGGAGCAATCTCCGGGATCCGCGGCTTGGCGTTGCCTTCGAACGTGAACTTGGCTTCGTCACCTTCACCCTCGACGTCAACCACAACGATGTCGCCGGTGTGGATGTCGCCGAACAGGATCTTCTCGGACAGCTGGTCCTCGATCTCGCGCTGGATGGTGCGGCGCAGCGGCCGGGCACCCATGGCGGGGTCGTAACCACGGGTGGCGAGCAGGACCTTGGCGGCCTTGGTGAGCTCGATGCCCATGTCCTTGTCCTTCAGGCGGCGCTCCAGACGGGTCACAAAGAGATCCACGATCTCGATGATCTCGTCCTGCGTCAGCTGCGGGAACACCACGACGTCGTCAACACGGTTGAGGAACTCGGGGCGGAAGTGCTGCTTGAGCTCTTCCGTCACCCGGGCACGCATCCGGTTGTAGCCGGTCTGGGTGTCCGTGCCGGACTGGAAGCCGGTAGCGACGCTCTTGGAGATGTCGCGGGTACCCAGGTTGGTAGTCATGATGATCACGGTGTTCTTGAAGTCCACCACGCGGCCCTGGGAGTCGGTCAGTCGGCCGTCTTCCAGGATCTGCAGCAGCGAGTTGAAGAGATCGGCGTGCGCCTTCTCGACTTCGTCGAACAGGACCACGGAGAACGGACGGCGGCGAACCTTCTCGGTCAACTGCCCGCCTTCCTCGTAGCCGACGTAGCCCGGAGGGGCACCGAAGAGACGCGAAACCGTGTGCTTCTCGGAGTACTCGGACATGTCCAGCGTGATGAGGGCGTCCTCTTCACCGAACAGGAACTCTGCCAGGGCCTTGGCGAGCTCGGTCTTTCCGACGCCGGTGGGGCCGGCGAAGATGAACGAGCCACCCGGACGCTTGGGGTCCTTCAGGCCGGCACGCGTACGGCGGATAGCCTGCGACAGGGCCTTGATGGCCTCGTCCTGGCCGACCACGCGCTTGTGGAGTTCCTCTTCCATCTTGAGCAGGCGGGAGGACTCTTCTTCGGTGAGCTTGAAGACCGGGATACCCGTGGAGTTCGCGAGGACTTCTGCAATCAGGTCCTCGTCAACCTCGGAGATGTCATCCATGCCCCCGGACTTCCAGTTGCGTTCCTTCTCTGCGCGCTCGGCAATGAGCTTCTGCTCCTTGTCGCGCAGCGAAGCGGCACCTTCAAAGTCCTGGGCGTCAATCGCCGATTCCTTCTCCAGCTTCACGTCAGCGATGCGCTCGTCCATGGCCTTGAGCTCCGGCGGAGCGGTCATGCGGCGGATGCGCAGGCGGGCACCGGCTTCATCGATGAGGTCGATCGCCTTGTCAGGCAGGAAGCGGTCCGAGATGTAGCGTTCGGCCAGCTGCGCGGCTGAGGCGAGGGCGCCGTCGGTAATCGTCACGCGGTGGTGTGCCTCGTAACGGTCCCGCAGGCCCTTCAGGATCTCGATCGCGTGGGCGACCGAGGGTTCCTTGACCTGGATCGGCTGGAAACGGCGCTCAAGGGCGGCGTCCTTCTCGATGTGCTTGCGGTACTCGTCCAGCGTGGTGGCACCAATGGTCTGGAGCTCGCCACGGGCCAGCATCGGCTTCAGGATCGACGCGGCGTCGATGGCACCTTCGGCAGCACCTGCACCTACCAGGGTGTGGATCTCATCAATGAAGAGGATGATGTCCCCACGGGTGCGGATTTCCTTGAGGACCTTCTTCAGGCGCTCTTCGAAGTCACCACGGTAACGGGAGCCGGCGACCAGCGAGCCAAGGTCAAGCGTGTACAGCTGCTTGTCCTTGATGGTCTCCGGGACATCGCCGCGAACGATCGCCTGGGCGAGGCCTTCGACGACGGCAGTCTTACCGACACCGGGCTCACCGATGAGCACGGGGTTGTTCTTGGTACGGCGGGAGAGGACCTGCATGACGCGTTCCATCTCCTGCTCGCGCCCGATCACAGGATCGAGCTTGTTTTCGCGGGCAGCCTGGGTGAGGTTGCGGCCGAACTGGTCCAGCACCACGGAACCGGCGGGGGTTCCTTCCTGCTGGCCCTGGCCCGAACCCGATCCTGCGGTTTCCTTGCCCTGGTAGCCGGACAGCAACTGGATGACCTGTTGGCGGACCCGGTTGAGGTCGGCGCCAAGCTTCACCAGGACCTGGGCAGCAACGCCCTCGCCCTCACGAATGAGGCCGAGGAGGATGTGCTCGGTGCCGATGTAGTTATGGCCGAGCTGAAGAGCCTCGCGAAGGGAAAGCTCAAGTACCTTCTTGGCGCGCGGGGTGAAGGGGATGTGACCGGAAGGAGCCTGCTGGCCCTGGCCGATGATCTCCTGAACCTGTTCGCGGACGCCGTCGAGCGAGATGCTCAGAGACTCAAGAGCCTTGGCGGCAACGCCTTCACCCTCATGGATCAGACCCAAGAGGATGTGTTCTGTACCGATGTAGTTGTGATTGAGCATCCGTGCCTCTTCTTGGGCAAGGACGACCACGCGACGGGCACGGTCCGTAAATCTCTCAAACATTTCGCCACACTCCTAGCTACGACGTACTTTGATGCTACGTGCCGGGGCGGGACTTTTGGAGCGTGTTCGCCACAGGGGAAACATGACGTACTTGCGGAATAAATATCATCGTGCCTGCCCGGTTCCCCAACCCGCCCTGCCCCGGAGCAGCACGCGCCGCCCTGCACACGGGCCATCGGACCAATCCGGGTGCTTGGTGTTCCTGCGCCCTGCATTCAACGTACCCAAATGATCCCGGGGTGAAGCGCCACCGGAGGCCTCCGGAATATTGCTGCCCGGCAAAAGGTGGCACGCCGTATGCCTATTAGGTCTTTAAACACCAAAGCCCCGGCACTGAGGCCGGGGCTTAGAGGCGGTGAATCAGGAATTCGCCTTCTGGTACGCTTCCTGAATTTCAGCTTGAATACGTCCACGGCTGTTGACCGTGTAACCGTTATCCCGTGCCCACTGGCGGATCTGAGCCGAATCCTGGCTCCGCGCAGCCGTAGCGCGGCCCCGGGTGGCACGGCCGGAAGAGGAAGTCTTCCGGGCTTTGGCGACGTAAGGCTCAAGCGCCTGACGCAGGGAAGCTGCGTTTGCGGTGGACAAGTCCATCTCGTAGCTCACACCGTCAAGGCCAAAACGGACAGTTTCATCGGCTGCCCCTTCATCCAAGTCGTCAACCAGGATGATTTTTACTTTTTGTGCCATGAGTAGCCTCTCTTTTGGAGGGTTGATATTCAGAAATCCCCATGTTGCTATTCCTGATTATCGTTCACGGCACGCACACACGTCAAAGGCATATGTGGATTACTGCTTTGGACCGCCAATTTCCGGGCTATTTAGCGGCGGGCCCGTCCGCTTCGGGACCTGAATTGCGCAGATTCGCCTCAGCCTGCGCACGGGCTTCCGCCTGGCGCTCGGATTTGTCCGCATTGAATATGGCCTTCATGGCAAACCAGAAGATCAAACCAACAACTACTGACGGCGCCAGGACGGCGATGTACTCCATGATCAGTGACCTTCTGGCTTGAGTAGTGGGAAGAGAATGGTTTCGCGGATACCGGCACCGGTAAAGAGCATGACAAGACGGTCAATGCCCAATCCAATACCACCCATGGGCGGCGCGCCGTATTCCAAGGCACGGAGGAAGTCCTCGTCCAACTGCATGGCCTCGTCATCGCCGGCTGCGGAACGGCGGGACTGCTCCGTCAGCCGTTCCCTCTGGATCACGGGGTCAATCAGCTCGGAGAACGCCGTCCCACGCTCCATACCGCCAATGATCAGGTCCCAGGCCTCAATCAGCCGGCCGTCCTCGCGGTGCGGGCGGGCCAGCGGCTGTGCGGACGGCGGGTAGTCGTAGACGAACGTGGGGTTAAGCAACGTGGGTTCCACAATCTCGCCGAACAATTCCACAACCAGCTTCTCGGCGTCCCACTTGGGATCCACTTTGACCTCATGCTTGGCGGCAATGGCCAGCAATTCGTCCACCGTGGTGTCCGGAGTAATTTCAACGCCCACGGCTTCGGAAAGTCCCGGATATACCGCAATCCACGCCCATTCGCCGTCGAGGTTAATCTCGCCCGCATCCGTTTGGATGGTGCGCGTGCCCACAACGTCAGCCACATTCAGGATGATTTCCTTCATGCGCTCGGCCATAACGAACTGGTCCGCCCACGCCTCATAGCATTCAAGCGTGGTGAATTCGGGGCTGTGGGTGGAGTCGACGCCCTCATTGCGGAACACCCGGCCCATATCGTAAACGCGGTCGATTCCGCCCACCACTGCCCGCTTGAGGAAGAGTTCGGTGGCAATGCGCAGGGTCATCTTCTGGTCAAAGGCGTTCATGTGGGTCTCGAACGGACGGGCCGTCGCGCCGCCGTGGACCAATTGCAGGATGGGTGTTTCCACCTCCACGTAGCCGTGGCGGTCCAAGGTATCGCGGACCGAACGGGTGATGGCAGCGCGCTTGTACACCATTTCGCGGGCTTCATCGCGGACCATGAGGTCCACGTACCGCTGGCGGACGCGGGTTTCCTCGTTGAGCTCAGCGTGGAGAACGGGGAGCGGGCGCAGGGCCTTGGAGGCCATGGACCACGAATCGGCCATGACGGACAGCTCACCGCGGCGGGAGGAAATAACCTCGCCCTTGATGAACACGTGGTCGCCGAGGTCCACCAGTGCCTTCCATTCGGCAAGCGCTTCGTCGCCGACGTTGGCCAGGCTCAGCATTGCCTGCAGCCGGACGCCCTTGCCGTCCACGCCGCCTTCCTGCAGGGTGGCGAAGCAGAGCTTGCCGGTGTTGCGCACAAACACGACGCGACCCGTAACGCCCACCACGTCGCCAGTGGTCTGGTCAGCTTCAAGGTGTGCGTACTTCTCGCGGATTTCGCCCAGCGAATGCGTCCGCTCAACGCCCACCGGATAGGCCTCCGCACCGCGCTCGATCAGCTTGGCACGCTTGTCCATGCGGATGCGCATCTGCTCGCTGGCGTCGACAGGCTCGGCGGAGGTGTTCGGGGCGGAGGTGTTTGCGGAAGTCACAATCCTTAAGTTTACCGCCGATTACGGACCGCTACTTCCGGTCATAGACTCGGGCTGTGGAGACGTGGACTGTTGAAACGGACGACGCCGGCGGGCAGCTGGAGGTGCATACCTTCCGTCCGCTCTCCGCGGCCTCCCTTCCAGGCCCGAAGGCACCTGCCGAACCAGCCGGCGTCGTCATGGTGCATGGCACTCTGGTGACCGATTCGCTGTACTGGCCCTTCGCCCGGAACCTCAGCCACATGCTGGGGCGGCCCGTCCACTGCTACAACCGCCGTGGCCGCGGACAGTCGGCCCCCCAGCCCCCGGGCTATTCGGTTGAAACGGAAGTAGCGGACCTCGCCGCAGTGCTGCGAAAAACCGGCTCGGCCGACGTCGTGGCCCACAGCTATGGCGGCTTCGTCGCCCTCAACGCCGCGCGAAGCACCAGGATCAACCGGCTGGTGACCTACGACGCCGCGGTTTCCCTGTCCGGGAGCCTCCACGGCCGCTGGCGCCCGGAGCTGGAAGAAGCGGTCACGGCAGGCCAACTCGATCACGCCTGGGCCCACCTGGTCCAAGGGCTGGGAACAGCGGGACCCATCTCCTACCTGCCCATGGGCGCCTTGCGCGTGCTGAGCATCATCTCCGCCCAGACCCGGCTGGGTTTGGAGATGCGTTCCCTGTTGCCCACGGCTGTCACCGAGATGCGGGCAGTCCTTGCCGCCGATGCCACGCTGCACGATTTCATTGCCCTGCAAACGCCCACCCTTATGCTCAGCGGCGGCTGGAGTCCGTCCTACTTTGCCGAAACCGGCCGCATCCTCGCCGGCGCTGTACCGGCCATCGACTTCGCCATTGTGCCGTTGCAATTCCACGAGGGGCCCCTGCGTCCCGGAAAGCGCCTCGCGACGCGAATCGCCCGCTTCCTGTCCGGTGACCACGTTAACGCGGCCGTCGGCACCTAGGATGATCCGGTGAGGGAACGCGACATCAAGACGCACGACGGCGGCAAACTCGCCTTGTATACGTACGGCGACGAAGACGCTCCCGGGGAACGCCGGGTCATGGTCATCGGCGGAGCCTTCCTGACCGCCTTGATCTACCGTCCGTTCTCGATTGCGCTGGCGAAGGGCCTCGGAGACGGCTGGGCCGTGGATGTCTACGATCGGCGCGGACGCGGCAAGTCCACCGACCAGCCGCACAACTACTCCATGGCTACCGAGATAGCGGACGTGCGCACCATCATGGATGCCACGGACGGACGGAACATCCTTGGCCACAGCCTGGGTGGATCCGTAGCCCTCAACGCTGCAATGGCCTTCGCCGGAACACACCACGAGCCTGCCAAGCTTGCTGTCTATGACGCTGCCGTCAACATCGACGGCAGCATGAGCACCGATTGGCTGGCGGGATTTGCCGACGCCGTGGACGCAGGTGACGTGAGCCGGGCGATGGCTAGGATGAAGCGTGGCATGCAGCCCGGAACAGCGCTGGCACGCGTTCCCGAGCCGATCCTGGCAGGGCTCATGGCGGTTGTTTCGCGGACCAAGGTCAACAAGCTCTTCCGTGAACTGCTGCCTTCCGGCGTGGGCGAGCTGAAAGCCGCCTTCGAGGCCGATGCCACGCCCAGGGACTTTTCCGTGCTGCCATCCACCACGCACTTCATGGTGGGCAAGAGAAGCCCGCAGTTCTACAAGGTCACTGCTGCACGGCTGAACCGTGCGGTAGCCGGCAGCACCCTCGAAGTCTCTCCGCGGGGGTTCCATGGCTCCGTTCCGGCAGCTGTCAAAGAGCTGGTCCATGACATTTCGGACTACTTCAAGCGCTGATCCCCGACGTATCCGGCCGTCGTTCAGGTGGCTCGGCTAGGCTCAAGTCATGACGCGCGAGATCATCACCACAGCTGACGGCGGACACCTCGAGGTACTCACTACGGGAGGTGACCGAAAGGACGCCGGTTCCGGCGTCGTCGTCGTGCCTGCCTCCATGGTGACAGCATCCGACTACACCCGTTTCGCGCAGAAACTCAGTGAAGCGCTGGGCCGCCCCGTTCACACCTTCAACCGTCGCGGACGCGGTGACTCCTCACCGCAGGCAGAAGACTACTCACTGGAGGCCGATATCCGCGACCTCGATGCTGTCATGAAGCACACCTCCAGCACCGATGTGTTCGGACACAGCTTTGGCGGCGCGGTCGCACTGCACGCGGCACGCACGCTGCCCGTCGAGCGCCTTGCCGTGTACGACCCCGCCGTTTCCGTCAACCAGAGCGTCAAGGCGGACTGGACGGACGAATACGAACGCGCGACGGCGGCGGGAGACTACGATCGCGGACTCGCCGTCCTGATCAAGGGGGTCGAGACAGGCGGCGCTTTCGCGCGCATGCCGCTCTCCATGCTTACCCTCGCCACGAAACTCACGGCCGGCACACCCCTGGGCAAGCAGATGCGTGAGCTCATGACGTGCGGCGTCCGGGAGATCAAGGCCGTGATCGCCGCTGACATGCCGGCCGAGCCGTTCCTGGCGCTGCCTCTTGAGACTCTGATTGTGGTGGGCGAAAAGAGCCCTGCATACTTCGGCGTGGCTTGCGGACAGATCCACGACGTTCTCTCCGGCTCGAGTTACACCATCCTGCCGGGCTTCGGCCACGACGGGCCCAACAAGGCTCCGGACAAGCTGATCGCGGAGCTGTCAGAGTTCTTCTCCGGGTAGGTTACCCAGGCGGCTCCACGATTCCAGGGTCCCGTTGTGGGGGCCATCCGCGGTTTGGCCGCTCGCGGACTCCGTGCCGGGCTTCTTGTTGTGGGGGCCATCCACGGTTTGGCCGCTCGCGGGCCGCTCGGCAGACTCCCGCGCCGTTGAGGGTCCGCATTGCTTGTTGTGGGGCCTGTGGTGCGTGTTTTTTGGCGTGAGGTAGTTGGGGTGTTAAAGGTGTGGAGCCCCGACCGTCGTGGTCGGGGCTCCTGTTAAGTGTTGTCCGGCGGTGTCCTACTCTCCCACACCCTCCCGGGTGCAGTACCATCGGCGCTGTGGGTCTTAGCTTCCGGGTTCGGAATGGGACCGGGCG